>DATGJI010000005.1 GCA_035295225.1 Candidatus Eremiobacteraceae bacterium
ATGGAACCCGCCGTGTCTTTGGCGAGATGCGGCGGCAGCTCGATGGAGACGAAACCGTCGCCGCCTTTGGTCTGCGTGTAGAGACCGTGGAAGGTGTCGCAGGCTTCACGGATGTCGTCCGTCGTGAGCTTGTCGTACATCTGTTCCGGCGTCTTGCTCTGTGCGGCTAATTCGCGGATGGCGTCGTCGTAATCGTCGCTAGAGCCAACCGCCTTTTCGAAGATCGTGGGATTCGACGTGACGCCGCGCAGGCCGTCGTTCGCGATCAGATCGGCGAGCGAACCGGCGCGCGTGAAACCGCGGCTGATGTTGTCGAGCCAGAACGACTGGCCGTAGTCGATGAGTTTGGTGAGCGGATTCATTCGTTATTTCTTTCTGTAGGGCGGACCTTTACGGTCCGCCGACGGACCATGAGCGTCCGCCTTTTACTTATTGGCGATAAAGGTCAGTGACCGTTTTGGATTGTTCGATTGCCTTCTCGGCCGCATCGGCGACGTGCTCGGACGTGAAGCCGAATTCTTTGAACAATGTGTCGGCCGGCGCCGACGCGCCGAAACGCCGCATACCGATAATCGTACCCTTCATGCCGACGTATCGCTCCCAACCGAAGGGGGCTGCTGCTTCAATAGCCACACGCGCGGTGACGCTTGGCGGCAGGACGGAGTCACGGTACGCCTGGTCTTGCGCGTCGAAGAGCGAAAAACATGGCAGGCTCACCACGCGCGCGTGCACGCCCTTATCCTTGAGTATCTTCTGCGCGCCAACGCACCACTGCACTTCCGAACCGGTGCCGATCAAGATCACGGCGGGATCGTCGGAGGCTTCGCGAGATAAGACGTAACCGCCGCGCTCCGCGCCGCGCACGCTTTCAGCCGCGTAGACCGGAATCTTCTGGCGCGTGCAGACGATGCCCACCGGGCCCTCCGTGTGTTCGACCGCGAGCCGCCAGCAGATCGCGGTCTCGTTTGCGTCGGCGGGGCGCAGGACGGTCATGTTCGGGATGGCGCGCAGACTCGCGAGCTGCTCGATCGACTGGTGCGTCGGGCCGTCCTCTCCGAGACCGATGCTGTCGTGGGTCCAGACGTAGATGGGGTTGATGCGGCTGAGGGCCGCGAGCCGGATCGACGGCCGCATGTAGTCCGAGAAGATGAGAAACGTCGCGCCGAACGCGCGGAACCCGCGATGCAGGGTCATGCCGTTCAACGCTGCGGCCATCGCGTGTTCGCGCACGCCGAAGTGCAGGATGCGATCGCCGAACGAGCCGGCCTCTATGCTGCCGCCGTCCTTGATGTCGGTTTTGTTCGACGTCGCAAGGTCGGCTGCGCCGCCGACGAGCGCGGGCATTTTCGCAGCGATTGCGTTGAGCGCTTTGTTCGAGGCGTCGCGCGTGGCCATCGGCCCATCTTCGGGCTTGAAGGTCGGCAAGCCGTCGCTCCAGCCCTTCGGCAGTTCGCCCGCGATCTGCGCGGTGAACGTGCGCCCGAGTTCGGGATCGGCGCCGGCGTATGCATCGAATTCTTTTCGCCATTCGGTTTCGTATTGTGCGCCGCGTTCCAACGCTTTGCGGAACTGCGCCAGCGCTTCGTCGGGCACGAGGAATTGCGCGTCTTCCGGCCAGCCGTAGAATTTCTTGGCCAATTTGATCTCGTCTGCGCCGAGCGGCTCGCCGTGCGCCGCATTCGTATCTTGTTTGTGCGGTGCGCCGTAACCGATGTGGCTGCGCAGGCGGATGAGCGACGGCCGCGGATCGCCTTTGGCTGCGTTGAGCGCCGCGTCGATCGCGTCGAGATCGTTTGCGTCCTCCACCGCGCACGTGTGCCAGCCGTAGGCGTTGAATCGCGCGCAGACGTCTTCATTGAATGAGAGCGCGGAGGGGCCATCGAGCGTGATGCGGTTATCATCGTACACCGCGATGATCCGTCCGAGCTGCAGGTGGCCGGCCAGCGACGCCGCCTCGGACGCGACGCCTTCCATCAAGTCGCCATCGGAACAGATGACGTAGGTGAAATGATTCACCGGCACCGCCGCGCCGGGAGATTTATTGAAGCGCGCCGCCAGCATGCGCTCGGCCAGGGCCATCCCAACCGCGTTACCAAAGCCCTGGCCGAGCGGACCCGTCGTGGCTTCGATGCCCGGCGTATGGCCGTATTCCGGATGGCCGGGCGTTTTGGAACCCCACTGGCGGAAGCTCTTGAGATCGTCGAGACTCACGTCGTAGCCTGTCAGGTAGAGCATGGTGTACTGCAGGATGCACGCGTGGCCGGCAGAGAGCACGAAGCGATCGCGATTTGGCCACTGGGGGTTTGCGGGATTGTAGCGCATGTGGCGCGTCCACAGGGCATAGGCAAGCGGCGCGAGCGCCATCGCCGTGCCGGGATGACCGGAGTTGGCCTTCTGGACGGCATCCATCGAAAGCGTGCGGATGGTGTTGATGCAGAGCTGGTCGAGCTCAGCGGGCGATGAAACAGCAGTAGGCGCCTTCAATGTTGGCCTCCGGTAACGTGACACGCGTGATCAGAGCGAATGCAAACCCGTTGGGCGCGGCTCGAAAGGGTCCCTGGTTTGGGGGTTTCTACGCCTTACTGTACGGCGTTTAGGCGCTCTTGGATGTCTGGTCGAGGGTCCAGAGCGAGCGGTCGGCGTAACGCGCACGCGTCACCGCGACCGTCAGATGCGCGGGGATGTGGCGCAGCTGGAAGAGTTCGACCGACGCGGCGCACGAATGGCCGGGGCCGATCGAAGCGCCGACGAGACAGAGCTTTCGGCCGGAGCCCGGGCAAGCGGCCGAGACCATGAAGCGCTGGACGTCCGTGTTGCCGCGGTTGCGGTAGGAGATGACGAGGCGGACGTGTCCGTGGTCACCCGCAAGCGACGCGCTTTCGATCTCGATCGGTCCGCCGGAGTCGTAGACTCGGACGTTTTGCGCCGCCAATGTTGCCGGGCTCATGCGCGTAGGACAACACTCGACGTCATTTCGTGACGGCGTGAGAAATCGTCGTCGCCGTCACCCACGTAATCGGTGAGCGGCATGCAACGCATGTTGTTTGAAATGGGCCGACGCTGGTCGGCCCAAGTCCGCGCCGGCCAGGCAAGCAACGCTCGTCCTACTACGAAAAACGATTCTCCCCGCAGGGTGGGACGGGTAAGGCGGGTCGAACACGCGGCCGATAACTTGTAAATATGGAAGGGCGATCATCGCCCTGGCCTAAGCGGCCGCGCGCGGCCGTACCTTGAGAGGGTTGTGCGACAGTGAGCAGTTTCGCCGGCATTCGCTCGTTCTTTTTCCGAATCGTTTCGATTACGACTGGTTGTGCACTCATCGCCGCGGTGTCAGCGCCGGCGGCCATGCCCGCGCGCGGCGCCGCGCCTGTGCGCCTTGCAGTATCGATGTTCCAAAACCAAGCCGCCGCTCCCGCATCGGTCGTGAATGCGATGAGC
Organism: Candidatus Eremiobacteraceae bacterium; assembly: GCA_035295225.1. NCBI lineage: Bacteria > Bacillati > Vulcanimicrobiota > Vulcanimicrobiia > Candidatus Eremiobacterales > Candidatus Eremiobacteraceae > Candidatus Eremiobacteraceae bacterium. The sequence continues at coordinate 3,439 of DATGJI010000005.1, forward strand.
GCCGCGCTTTATCAGTCCATCTCGTCGTCGCCTGCATACACGGCGATAGGCGGCGGCCCGCTCGCAATCAAGCAAGATCTGGCGGGCGGATCGTTCGGACCAGCGTTGGACGCGGCAGCCAAAGCCGGCGCGGATGAAGTCGTCGTCGGCAACATCGTGCAGTACGCCAACGGGCAAGCCTACTATAGTTTGAGCGTCTATCGCGTCGACAACGTCATGCTCGTGCGCTCGCAGGTCTTCACGCAGTCGTACCCGCCGTCGGATGCTCACGCGATGCCGGCCGCCTTTGCCTCGAACATCGCCACGCTCGAAGCGCCGCGCACGCCGATGGGGACCATCTACTCGACGTATAACGGCGAACTCGACGCGGACTTAGGTTCAGCCGAGGGCTTCGCGCTCGGTCAGCACTTCAACGTCCTGCGCGATGGCCAGAAAGTTGCGGAAGCCGACATCACGCAGATCTCGGGTTCGTATGCTGTCGTCAGCATCGTCAACGCATCCGCCGGATACAAACCCGCGATCGGCGACCGGCTTGTCGGACTCAACGCGCAGCCCGCAATTCTTCCGCCGCCGAGCAACGGCGGATCCGGATTCAACCCGCTCTACATCATCTTGAGCGCCGGCATCGCGCTGCTCGCGCTCGGTCACGGCGGCTCGCCGGCAGCTGCCAACCCGCAGCCAACCGGTACGGGAAGCGGCGGTCTGTTCACAGTCTCGAATCTGCAAACGGTTGGAACCCCGCTCTCGCCGCCGATAACGTTCACCTTTACCTTCTCGCAGCCGTTTGATTCAACGCTCTTCGATCCGGCCAATCAGACATCGCTCGCCTACGTCCAGCTGACGTCGCAGGGTTCGACGTTCTTGAAACTTTCGACGCTCGGCAACGTCACGTACGGGCCGACCCCCACCGCGGTGACCACGATGACGATCTTGGCGCCCGGCGGCGTCATCCAATCGAATGACCACGTCGCGTTCACGTTCCTCGATGGCGGCAGCAATAACTGGGTTGACACCACCGGCACGCTGTTCACCGGCGTCAGCTACAACCCGTTTGTGATCATCCGCAAGTCGGCAGTCGTGCACGGTCGTCCGCACGCTCCGCCGCCGCAGCCCATCCCGCATCCGCAGCGCACCCCGCTCCCACAACGCTAGCGCGGAAGAACTACCCCGCTGGAAAACTAATCCGAAGGGGCCGACGTCAGTCGGCCCTCTTTTTTATAACTCGCCCACAGATGCTGAAGGGACATGCCGAAGGGGCCGACGGCAGTCGGCCTACATTTTCCACGCCCGCGATAAAATGCCGAAGGGGCCGACGCCAGTCGGCCCACGTTTCACAGCTTGTGCTTTTTCATCACCACATGCCACACCGGCCGCGTCACTTTCGGCAGCGCGGCATCGATCGCGGCGACGACCGGACCGTCGAACGATTCGATCAGCGTCGCGCTCGGCGACTGGCGCAGCGCCTCGCGAACCTGCTTGTCCATCGGGAAGAACAGCGCGACGAACAAGACGGCCCAGAGAAGCACGAGTGCTTTCACGCCCGAGACAAGACCGCCGCCGATGCCGCTCACGATGCTGATCACCGGAAGTTTGGTGACACGCTCGAGCAGCCAGCCGAGTCCGCGCACCACGACGAACGCCAAAAGGAACACGGCCCAGAACGCCGCGACGCGCGCGACGGCCGGCGCCACAGTCCATTGCGCCGAGATCCAGTCGGTTGCGGCGCCTGCGAATGCCGTGGCTGCAAGCCACGCTAGAACCACAGCTGCGAGACCGATGACTTCGCGCACGAGCCCGTTCCTGTAGCCGCCCCAGAACGCCGCGAGCAGCGTGAGCGCGACGAGGATGTCAACCCAGTTCATATCTGGCCGTTTAGTTTTCCCCGGAGAAGAAGCGACTCAGGTCGATCTTGTTCGGTTCGGACGTCTTGATCTTCGCGAAATCCGCATGCGTTGGGTTTACAACAACATTCCACTCGATCGTCGGATCTTCCGTGGGCAAGACGACGGACGGCACCGCTATTGCAAGCGAACGCCCTCGTGCGAGCCGGTCATCGCCGAAAGTGCGGGTGGATTCGGGCGCCGGCACTGCTCGCCAATCCGGCGGGAGTTCGTGGACGCCTACGCGCGCAACGGCATGGTCGGGTAGATCGATGCCGACGATGCCGAGATCGTCGGGCATATCCTCGAGATCGACGGTGGTGAGATATTCGAGACACGCCAGCGACGGCATAGACGAACAGTACGCGACCGGCACACCGAAAGAATTCCAGCGCCCCGGCCTTTCCTTCGCGCCGTTGCCGTCAAGCGCGCGGGTTTTGTACTTCACTCGGCAGATGCGCCAGCACCGCACCTAGCCGATGGTTCCGTACATGATCCGGCCGAGTGCGTCTTCGACCTGACGTTCGCCGGCCGAAGTGCGGCTCGCATCGAGCGGCGTCCGCCCTCCGAGGGACCGGTTGGGCTTGCGCAGCCACCGCTTCGCCTTATCGGCGTTGTCGAATGCCGCGAGCGCCGATGCAACAACGCGCGCCAGCCGGAAGACGCGGTCGCTCTCGTCGACCGGCAAGGTGGCTCGCTTCTGCCGCGCGATGAGCGTGCGCTCCGGTATGAGGACGGCGTCGCCTAATTCCTTGTTCGTCAACTCGAGACGAAGCCCAAGCGCGCGCAGCGACCGGCCTGGCAGCCCGTGCTCGATCAACTTCTGCATGTCGGATTCGCTGCCGATACGTTGACGGATCACGTTCTTGCCGCCGAGCACGTCGATCACTTGCGCCATGAGCACCTTCACGACCACACTGCCTTTCTGCTGTCATCATACCGCAGATTTGCGGTCGGGACAAGGGGCATCGCGGGGCACCAGCGGCCGATGAAGGGCCGCGAGAACGTAGCAGTCCCTAAGGAAGGTTCTACGTGCGGAGCGAGGCGGCGAAGCGATCGCGCAGGCCTGCGAGGATTTTTTCCATCGCGGTGTCGGCTTCGGCGTCAGTGATCGTGGCGTCTTTGCGGCGCAACGCGATCTTCAACGCGATGCTCTTCTTGCCGGCCTCGACTTGCGGCCCGCGGTATTCATCGAACGCTCGAACGCTCTCGCACAGATCTCCGCCGGCGGCGCGGCACGCTTCGGTCAAGTCCTGCGCGCTCACGTTCTCGGCGACGACCACCGCGATGTCGCGCGTCGTCCCCGGATACCTCGGCAACGGCTCAAACGTGCGCACCGGCTTGCGCTGCGGCAGATTTTCGAGATAGAGCATGAACGCGTACGTGTCGGCGGGGAGATCGTAGGCTCGCGCAAGCAACGGATGCACGCGGCCGAACTTCGCCACGGTGCGTTCTCCGATGACGAGATCGGCTGAGGCTCCAGGGTGGAAATACGAGCGCGGCGCGGGCACGGTCTTGAACGGCTCGCGCGTCAGCGTCTCTATCGCGCGCACGACATCGCCTTTGACCTCGAGCAGCCGACGATCCAAGGAGCCCGCGGAATCGGCCGGCGGATACATGGCAAGCCCGCAGAGCGACGGCCACTCGAGCACGCCGTTCTCATCGAACGCGCCGGAACCGGCCGCAGGTTTCGGTTCGTCGGATGAATCGAGCGGCCGGAAGACGTGGCCGATCTCGAACAGACGCACCGCGCCGTCGGCGCGCTCCCACGCGCGCGTCGCGACGGTCAGCAATCCCGGAAGTAGACTGGGGCGCAAGAAACGCTGATCGTCGGAGAGCGGGTTGGTGACTTCCACCAGCTTCGACCAGAACGGCAGACCCGATCGCTCCCATGCCGACTTCATCTTGGAACCGCCGAGCGCGATCGTGACGCATTCCGCATAACCCGACGCCGCGAACGAACGCGCGAGGATCGAATCCTGGACGAACAAGTCCTCGTCGACCGATTGCGGCGACGCGGCCACTCGCCGTTCCGGGATCTTATCGAAGCCGATCGCTCGCGCGACCTCTTCTATGATGTCTATTTCTTCGTTGAGGTCGGTACGCCAATATGGGATCGAGACCACGAACGGATCGGAGCCTTCGGCCGCCAAGCCGATCGGTTCGATCGCCGCGCGCATGTCTTTGGCGAGCAGCGACGATCCGAGCACGTGGTTCACTCTATCCGGCCGTACTGTGATCGATCGCGCCGGGCCTGGATTTTCGCCTGCCGACACCACCGCCGATGCCTTTGCGCCGGCCGCGAGCAAAAGCTGCGCTGCGCGCCTTCGCCCCAATTCCACGAGTTCGAGCGGCAGATTTTTCTCGTGGCGCGATGCGCCTTCGGTCCGCAGTCCGAGCGCAAGCGCAGCGCGTCGAATGGGTGCGCCGACGAAGTTGGGCGATTCGAGGAAGACTTCAGTCGTCGACTCGTCAACGGCCGCGCGCTGGCCGCCGAAGATGCCGGCGATGCCAACCGGGCCATCGGCGTCGGCAATCACCGGCGTTCCCGCGGCAAGCGTGCGCTCGACACCGTCAAGCGTGACGATTTTTTCGCCGGCGGCGGCGCCGCGCGCGACGATACTGCCGCCGCGGATCTTCGACGCATCGTAGAAATGCAGCGGCTGGCCCGTCTCCAGCTGCACGAAATTGGAGATATCAACGAGCAGTCCGAGGCTGCGCACGCGCGATGCCTGCAGGCGCAGCGACATCCAGAACGGCGTGCGGCCGTTGCCCGCTCCCGAAAAACGCTGACCTTCCAAACGGCGACAGATCGCGGCGTCGGCGATCTTGACGGCGATCCCCGGATCATCTGAACCAGCGTAGACGTCAAAGTCGGGCGCCGCAAACGGAGCGCCGAGACCCGCCGCCGCTTCGCGCGCCAAGCCGATGATCGAAAGGCAGTCGGGGCGGTTGCTCGGCACGTCCACGTCGAGCACCGCGTCGCCGAAGCGCACCGCCTGCCAAAAGTCGGTGCCCACGACCGCGTCCGAATCGAGGATGACGATCCCGTCGTCGTACTCGCCGGGGAGCGCGAGCTCCGATGCGGAGCACATCATGCCGTTGGATGCCACGCCGCGCAACGTCGACGCGTTGATCGGCAGCGTCTTGCGCGTGCCATCCGTCGACGGCTCGCGCGAGAAGACCACCGCGCCGATCTTCGCGATCGGCACGAAGTCGCCGACGGCGACGTTCGTCGCGCCGGTCACGATCTGCAGTTTTTCAGCGCCGATGTCGACTTCGGAGACCTGCAAGCGGTCGGCATTTGGATGGCGCGAGAGCGAGAGGATCTTGCCGACGACGACATGCTCGGGCATCGGTTGCTCGGCGATGCCGTCCACCGTGAAGCCACGCGCGGTCAAGACGTTGGCTATGTCGGCCGACGACGCGGAGGTCTTCAGGTAGCGGCGCAGCCACGAGACGGAGACGTGCATCAGGCGAACTGCTCCAAGAACCGCGGATCGTTCTCGAACAGCGTCCGGATGTCGTGGATGTCATGGCGCAGCATGGCGATGCGGTCGGTGCCAAGGCCGAAGGCCCAGCCGGAATACTCTTCGGGATCGTAGCCGCTTGCGCGCAGCACGTTGGGATGCACCATGCCGCTGCCGCCCATCTCGAGCCAGCCCGTGCCTTTGCACGTCTGGCAGCCGCGCCCGCCGCAGACGCCGCACGAGACGTCCACTTCCGCCGACGGCTCGGTGAACTGGAAATAGGAAGGGCGGAACCGCGTTCGCCGGTCGGGGCCGAACAGATGGCGGCAGAGGTCGGCCGCGAAGCCTTTGAGATGGCCGAAATTCACCCCGCGATCGACGTGCAAGCCTTCGATCTGATGGAACATGAACGAGTGACTTGCGTCGAGCGCATCGCGGCGATACACGCGGCCGGGGGCCAAGACGGCGATGGGCGGCGGATTAGCCTTGAGCGCGCGGACCTGCATGGACGAGGTATGCGGGCGCAACAGCGAACCGTTGGGCAAGTAGAAGGTGTCCATGTTGTCGCGCGCCGGATGTTCGGCCGGGATGTTGACGGCCTCAAACGCGTAGTATTCGCTCTCGACTTCCGGACCCAACACGACAGCGAAGCCGCGGCTGCGGAAGAAATCCACGACGTCGTCCAGCGTCTGGCGCAAGAGGTGCAGGCTGCCGGAGCGCGGCGTGGTGCCCGGAAACGTGGTGTCGTAGGTGCGGGAGAGGTCGCCCTGGATCTCCGCCTTTTCAATGGTAGCAAGTGCGGCATCCAAGGCCGACTCGATCGCGCGCTTCGTCTCGTTGGCGCGGCGACCGTACTCCGCTTTTTCGGCCGGTGGAAGTTTGGCCAAGCCGGACATGGCGCGCGAGAGCGCGCCGCCCTTGCGGCCGAGCGTTTCGGTGCGCAACTTTTCGAGATCGGCGCGCGTCGTGATCGTCGCCGCCCGCGCGAGAACCGATGCCTCGAGCTCGGCGAGTTGGTCGCTCACATCGTCCCCCGCAATAAAATCGGCCGCATTAGAAGTGCGGCCAACCGTGATGGATTCTCATAGTCCGGCACCTGCCGGACTGCTAGCGATGGAGGCCGGCCGGGGCCGACCGTGCGTCTACGAGTGCGACGCCTGCGGCGCCATGTGCTTATACAGCAGATAGGCCTGGACAGATCCCGTGGTCTTGAAAAACGTCCAGAAAAATGTTTGAGAAAGCATCGTCTTTGCCGACCCCCTCATAGCCATCGTGGCCGCTTGGGCTAAAGTATAGCATAGGGTCGCGGGACGAACAAGGCTTGACAAGGCTTGACTTTTCCGGGTTATTCGTTCTCACTCCTAAGGTTTTAAGGTCCCGATGTGGCGGCTCAATTCGTACAGCGCGAGACTGCCCGCCACGCCCGCGTTGAGCGAATCGGACTGCGCGCTTTGCGGAATTCCGATGCGTACGTCGAGGTCTCCCGAAGACACGCCGGTCAAGCCGTGCCGCTCGTGTCCGACCACGAGCGCGACGCGCGCCGGCGCTGTGACCGCGCGCACATCGGCTGCGCCCGCTTCGGCTCCGAACAACTGCATGCCGGCGGCGCGTGCGGCGGACGCCATCTGCGCCCAGTTGTCGTACGTGCAGATCGGCACGCGAAAAAACGCGCCGGCGCTTGCGCGCAAGAGTTTGTCGTTATACGGCTCGACCGCATCCGGCCCGAAGCAGACGGCGCACGCGCCGAACGCATCGGCGCTGCGCACGAGCGTGCCCGCGTTTCCCGGATCGCCGATGTCGTGCACGACCAATGCGAGCGAGCGCGGCGTGTCGCGAACGAGAGCGGCGAGTGTTTCGATCGGCTTGTCCACGAACTCGGCGACGGCGACGATGCCCTGCGGATTGCGCGTGGTCGATAGAACGGAAAGCGTGCGCTCGTCTACTGCTATCTCGTCGGCGCCGACTTCCTTCGCGCGCGCCGCGAGCTCCGCGATCGGCGTTGCGGCGTCGCGCGGATTGAAGAAGATCGTGCGCAGGCGGGCGCGCGCGTCGAGCGCCGCGGCGACGAGGTTCGGCCCCTCAACGAGAAAGCACCGCTCTTCTCGGCGGTGCTTCTTGTGATGCAGTGCCTTCGCCGCGCGCACGAGCGGGTGGTGAAAACCCGCGGTGCCGCTAGCCACCGGTCACGCTCCTGCGGCCACCTTCGGCGCGTGCTTCTTCGCAAGCGCGAGGAGCTTGGAGAATGCGCTCGCGTCGTTGATGGCGAGATCGGCGAGCACTTTGCGGTTGATGTTCAGCCCTTCTTTCTTCAGGCCGCTCATGAGCCGGCTATAGGTGAGGCCTTCCTGGCGCGCCGCCGCGTTGATGCGCGTGATCCACAGCGCGCGGAAGTCGCGTTTGCGCACGCGACGATCGCGAAAAGCGTAGATCTGCGAATGCAGGAGCGCTTCGTTGGCGGCCTTGTAGTTGCGGCCGCGCGCGCCGCGAAAGCCTTTGACCGCTTTGAGTACTTTGCGTCGCTTTTTCAGCGACATCATTCCGCGTTTGACGCGTGCCATGTCTGACGATCTCCTCTTGGAACGTTATGCGAAGGTTACGCGTACGGCAGCTTGCGCTTCAGGCGCGGAGTGTCCGTCTTGTCGGCGACGCGCTGCTTGCGGAACTTGCGGATACGTTTCGGCGATTTCTTCGTCAGAATATGACTGCAGCCCGAGAACTGGGCCTCGCGCATGAACTTGCCGGTGCCGGTGACTTTGACTCGCTTGGCGGCACCCTTGTGCGTTTTGAGTTTGGGCATGACGTCTGTTTCCTACTCTTCTGTCGGTTCGCTCGGCTCGCCGCTATCGTTGCTCGCGCTGCTGTCGCTGCTGTCGCTGCTGTTATGCGCGGCAGGCGCACCGGGCTGATGTTGTTTGGCCGCGTGCGCGGCCTGCGCCGCCGCGACGATCTCCGGTCGCGGCGAGATGATCATGAACATGTTGCGTCCTTCGAGCCGCGCCTCGCGTTCCACGACGGCGACTTTGCTCGAATCCGCCGCGACGCGATCCAGCAGTCGTCGGCCGTGTTGTGCGTATGTGACTTCGCGTCCGCGGAACATGATCGTCACTTTTACTTTGTCGCCGCCCATGAGGAGCCGCTCGGCGGTGCGGAACTTCGTCTGGTAGTCGTGCTCCTCGATCTTCGGACGAAGCTTGACTTCCTTGAGCTCCATGCTGTGCGACTTCTTGCGCGTCTCTTTGTCTTTTTTCGCCTGTTCGTACTTGAGCCGGCCGTAATCGGAAAGACGGCAGACCGGCGGCACGGCGTTGGGCGAGACTTCGATCAGGTCGACTCCCCGTTCGCGTGCCAACGCCAGCGCATCGCGCGTGATCATGATGCCGAGTTGAGCGCCGTCGTCCGCGATGACGCGGACCTGGGGAATCCGTATTTGTTCGTTTACGCGGAGCGGCCGGCTAATCGAACGCTACCCCGTGCGGTTGCGATGAAGATCTTTGAATGTGCGAGTGCTCCTTATTGGTTCGGCTCTGTCGCGGCCGGCAATCGAAAAAGCCCACCGCGCGGCAGGCTACCCGAAGAAAGACGATGGAGATGCGAACTGCCTTCGTCTTTCGGACCGGTCTGGCAGCCTTGCGGCGCCGGCCGGTGCGAAGGGGTACTGCTCGCGTAGTATACCGAATTTCAGTGCCTCGGGTCAAGGCGTCCCGCATCGGAACGTTTCGTAGTAGGGCAAGCATCGCTTGCCCCAAAGGCCACCTTATCAAGGGTTTGTAGCAGAGCAAGCGGCGCTTGCCCAAGCCGCCGCAGCTAGGGGGAAAGGCCCATTTCTCGCCTGCGCAGCGGTATGGCGCTCGCGCGCGCGAAATGCCGACCAATTGGTTCGACTCAGGTTGGTCTGAATCGGCCGCAGATTCCTATAGGAGTCCTCAATGTTTTTTCGATCATCGTCCTGCGCAATCTTCATAGTCGCCATTTCAGTACTGAGCACCGGATGCGGCGGCGGATCGCACGTCATGCCGCTCGCAGGCGGACAGAAAGCTCCGTACACTTCTGCGGCGCGGCCTTTCACCAGCAACACGTGGAGCATGGGTGCACCGGACCCGCTTAAGCGTCTTGGTGCGGCCGCGGCCGTTGTCGGCACGAAGGTCTACGTTCTCGGAGGAATGAGCGCGACAGGCACGGTCGGCAAGAACGATGTCTACGACACCGCATCCAACACGTGGTCAACCGGTGCTCCGATGCCGACGAAACGAACAGGCCTGGCGGCCGCCGGCGTTAACGGAATCGTCTATGCGATCGGAGGCTTTGATTCCACTAACAGCGTGACCGCCGTGGTTGAGGCGTACAATCCCACGACAAACAAATGGTCGACAAAGACATCGCTGCCCGCGCAAGACTATGTCACGGAAGCGACCGTATTGAACGGTCTCATCTACGTCGTCGGAGGATTCAACGGCGGATCGCGACTCGCCGCCGTCTATGTGTACAATCCGAGTTCGGACTCCTGGTCGGACGCACCGAATCTCATCGTCGCAAAGCAATCGGCGTACGTCGGCACGGTCGGATCCGACATCGTTGCAGCCGGGGGATACACGAACGCCAATAAGACGACGTCCGACAACGAGCTCTACAAGTCAGGAGGGACTGCGTGGAAAGCGCGTCGCCTCATGCCTTCGAACAGATACGGCGGCTGCGCGGCCGGTATAGGCAGCATCCTTTACGCAGCAGGCGGGGCGAAGTCTGGTGTGTCAACTGCAAACGCGCAGACGCGTCTCGATGGTTACGATTCCGCGACCGACACGTGGGCCAGCCTTGCCCCGATGCCCGTGGCAGCACTCTACACGGCGTCGGCAACAGTGAACGGCTTGCTCTATTGTTTCGACGGCACCAACACGAACAACGCGAAGCGCCAGATATTCAACGATACGCAGATATACACGCCGTAACAATGGAGGGGCCGACATGATGTCGGCCCTTTCAGCGTGGCCATCGTGGTAGGTCGGCTCACGATATGTGAGCCGGACCGAGCGGCGGCCCGACCGAGGAGACCGCCGGCACCGCCGCAGCCCGCCGCTGAATCCGGCGAACGATGTCCGCCGAATGTCCCTGCACACCAACGGTAGCCCCTTAGTCTGAAAGCACTGTGAAGGTGCACGGATTTGACATGGGCCGAACGGTTCATAGCGTTGCCGAAGGCAAGCATCGCTTCTCGCGGCATCGAACGCTACGTGACTCGCGCGGGAGCGTTCATCGCTCACCGTGGTCGTAGTTTTTTCGAATGTCAGGAGATCATAGTGAAACTCTCGATCATTTCTGTCGGCGTCGTTGCGGCTGCTGTCCTTTCAGCAAGCGCCGCATTTGCCGCCGGTCCTGGAAACCTCGCACAAGGCGTCAGCCCAGACTTCAATCCCACGCTCGCGGCGGCATATTGCGTGCAGACTGGCGGCGCCGTCGAGACGCGCACCGCATGGTACGGCACGAACGGACCGAACCCGCTCCAACTCGCCGGCGATCGCAGCTTCTGCCGCTACAAGGCGCGCGACGGTTCGCGGATCCATCTCTTCCTCGACACGCTCTACACGCAAAAACCGACGCTCGCCGCGGTCGCCTACTACGCGCAAGTGCCGGTCGGCCAATGCGGCGGCAACCCGGCATCGTGCTACTGCTCGTTGTTGGGAGGCTCGGACCAGTTCGGCGGAACGACCGGCGCCGGCGGCGGCTGGGTGAACCTCGGAACGGTCGATCAAACGCTAGAGGCGTGCATCTTCCCCGATCTCTCGTCCATCGATTCGTGGGGGCTGACCTATCATAGCGTGGGCATCATCCGCGGAATCGATCTCTCGAAAGTGCTGCGCTTTAAGAACCCGTTCGCAAAGAAGCGCTAGCCCGGAGTCTTTCCGCATCGCGCGGATACGCGAGGGCCCTTCGAGCGCACGCTCGATCGCGGCCCTCGCTTCGTTCGGGCGGTGCGGCGATTCGCGACGCATCGGGCCGTGAAGTGGCTTTCTTCACCGGCTGGCCCATGTATATCGACGGAAAGCAGACCCGCTGCGCGATCCCGCCATTGAATGGTCACATGGACGATCCCATCGTCTGTGACGGCGGCTGGCCCGCGGACATGATCATCGGAAAGACGAAAGTCCGCGTCTACTATTGGCACGCTACGACGCCGTGGGGTCAACACGTCCGCGTCACCGATCGCATCGACCGCGCGCAATAGCGGCGTCGACCGTCCGCGCCGACGCTTATGGTCATTCCGCGACCACCGGCTTCGTCTGGAACACCTGATGCCAGTTCAGCCGCGCCGTGACGAGCATGGAGAGGTACAGCGTGATGATCGCTCCGACCGTCACCACGAGTCCGCTGAACCCTTCGTTGAAGAGCGCAAGCGAGAAGAGTATCAGATAGAACAGTTGGGCGAGGCCGGCTTCGACCGCGGCAAAACGCAGCCCGACGACAAGCCGAAGATACGTGATGGTCATCGTCATCGATACGACCGAACAGAGCGCAAACGCCGCGCCGATAGACAGTCGATCGACCGTCCACGCGAAGAGCAGATGGAACGCAAAGAACGACGCGGCGAGGAAGAAATAGTTCATGGCGTGCAGATCGATACGGCGCACCGTCGTCAGGATGACCATCACGAAAAAGTAGAACAGCAACGAGAGCGGCGCCCAAAACGTGATGCGTTGCGCGAGCGGACCTGGCTGCATGGGTTCGGGTGCGACCATTCCGATGTCGTGGCCCGTGATCAGATTTTTGTAGCGCCACTCGAGCCGCCACCCCGACGCCGACTGCTGCTCCGATGTCGGAGAGAGCGTCGCGGCCGGAAAGTCGATCGCGGCGAAGTTCGTGTGCATCGTGAGGTCGAAGTCGTGGACGGAATTCACGCCATCGCCGAAATCGTAGAGCCACTGGCCGCTGCCCTGCGTCCGGTATGCGGCGAGCACTTCGATCGCCTGGCCGGGGGGCACCGAGATGGCGCCGATGATCGCGTTATTCTCGATCGAAGCGGAGGTCGGGCGACCGTCGACAGAAAGACGTACATCGTCGTATACGCCGTCTTGCGCCGGCAAGGGTAACGAGAAAACCAGAAGGTGCGCATTGCTGGAATTGGTGATCGTATACGTGCCGGCAAAATCGACGCGATAGGCGTTGAAGTACAGCAAGCCCTTGCGGCGTTCTTCAAGTGCGAGGTTCACGTCGATCGTGCTCGCGTCCAGGGCGAGTTGGCGAGTCGACTTCCTCGCCGCGTACGTCACGGTCGGCGCGACCTGTTTGTTGTCGGGCCCCCACAGCGATTGGATCTCGGTCTGTTCTTCGGTCGTGGCTTGATTGGTCCGATCGTAGAGGGTGCCGCCCAAGATCATCCATGAAGCCGTCGCGCCGAGTAGGATCACGAGCAGCGCGATGAGGTGCTTGACCATTACTTTGCCTCACAAAGTTACCGTGCTGAATACTTTGTATCACAAAGTAAATGGGATTGCAAGTCCTTTGGGCGTGAGCGGCGGACCATGAAGGTCCGCCCTACACTGCGACGAGGCCGGAAGTGAGCGGCGGACCATAAAGGTCCGCCCTACATTGCGACGAGGCCGGACTCGAGCGGGTAACCGCGCTCGTGCCAATCGGCGATGCCGCCGGTCATGCAGGTGATGTTCTCAAAGCCGCGCGCTGCGAGCGCACTCGCGGCAACGGCAGCGCGCCCGCCGCTCGCGCAGTGGACCACGAGCGCCCGATCGTGCGGCACACGATCGATCTCGCGTACGATGCGTCCGGCGGCGATCTGCACGGCACCGGGAATATGTTCCGCGGTGTATTCGCCGCGATTGCGAACATCGAGAATCACGGCCGCTCCGGATTGCCACAAGTCATGCGCGCGGCCGGCGTCGACAAATGTCAGACTCGAATGCGGCAAGCCGTCGCTGTCCGGAGCGACGTAGCCGCGGATGGTGTCGATGCCGACGCGGACGAGACGCCGCACGAGATCGGCAACGCGGGTCGCGGGCGCCACAAGGAGCACGGGTTTGTCGGCGGGCACGATCCATGCGCTCCACGCGGAGAAGCGATCCCCGTCAGGAACGTTGACCGCTCCCTTGATGTGCGACGTTGCAAACGATTCCGCATCGCGCGCATCGAGGATCGTTGCGCCGCCGGCAAGAGCCGAGGCAACAGCTTCCGCGTCCATCTGCGCGGGCTGCGGCAAACGGCCGAGCACCGGCACGCCATCGCGATTCATCGTCTTCATGCGCGCGAAATACGACGGGGCATCTGATTGACCGTCGAGCAGCTCGCGCACGAAGCCGTCGACGTCGCCGTTGCGCAGAAACGGCGCCCACCAAGCGAAGCGCCGTTCGTATCCAACCGTCGTGCTCGGCACAGCGCTCATCGCTTTGCCGCACGCCGAACCTGCGCCGTGACCGGGCCAGACCTGCACAAAATCAGGTAACGTCAAAAACTTGGATCGAAGACTCTCGAACATCTGGCGCGCGCCCGCGTCTGCGGACCCGGCGACGCCGACTGCCTGCTCGAGAAGATCCGGCCGCCCGACGTCTCCGACAAAAACAAAGTCGCCGCTCAGCAGCAGCATCGGGTCGGCAGATGCCGCGCCGTCGTACACCGCGAACGCGAGATGTTCCGGCGTGTGCCCCGGCGTATGCAGCGCGCGCACGCGGACATCGCCGATCGCGATCTCGTCGCCGTCGCGAAGCAGCCGGTGCGCAGAGCCGTCCAAGCCGGCGTACGACCAGTTCGCACCGCCTTCACCGGACAACATCAGCGTCGCGCCGGATGCGGCAGCAAGCTCGCGCGATCCGGACAGGTAGTCGGCGTGGATGTGCGTTTCGGTGACCGCGATGATGCGGAGTTCTTCGCGCTCGGCCACGTCCAGATACGATTGCACATCTCGGCGCGGATCGACGACGAGCGCTACGCCGGCGTGCGGGTCGGCTATGAGATAGGACGCTTGCGCAAGACCTTCGTCGTAGAACTCTCGGAAGTACAACGCGAACCCCCCGCCGGCCGGCATAAAGAAGCGCGCCCGCTACAGGCCGCCGCCGCGTCCGTCGTTCGCCGCGAGCGCAGGCCAGTCCGTGCTTCGGCGCGAACCGTCCCGGTAACGCGAACGTCTGACATCCACCAGCACTGTAGGAAGAATTTCGTGGCGAAAACCGTCGACAATATGTCCGAAAAAACGCCCGCTCGCACGAACGGCGCGAACTCGAAGGAGTCGGCGTGGCGCAGCGCCTTTGAGGCCGGCAAGAAGCTGCCTGGCGCGAACGACCGCACGATCTCCAACCACCCGCTGAAACCGCTCTATGGACCCGAAGACGTCGCCGGACTCGATGTCGAGAACGACCTCGGCTACCCGGGGCAATATCCGTACACGCGCGGATTGCATGCGACCGGATACCGCGGCCGGCTCTGGACCATGCGTCAATTCGCCGGCTTCGGCACCGCAAAGCAGACCAACGAGCGTTACAAATTCCTCCTCGCTCAGGGTCAGACCGGGCTTTCCGTGGCGTTCGACATGCCCGCGCTCATGGGTTACGACTCGGATCACCCGCGCGCGCTCGGCGAGGTCGGCAAATGCGGCGTCGCGATCTCGACGCTGCAAGATATGATGGATCTGTTCGACGGCATCGACCTCGGCAAGATCACCACATCCATGACGATCAACTGCACGGCGCCCGTCGCACTGGCGATGTACATCGCGGCTGCAGAAGCGAGCGGCGTTCCGCAAGACAAGCTCGGCGGCACGCTGCAAGCAGACATGCTCAAGGAATACATCGCACAGAAAGAATGGATCTATCCGCCGGAACCGTCTATGCGCATCATCATCGACATGATCGCGTACTGCTCGAAGCACGTGCCGAAGTGGAACACGATCTCCATCTCCGGCTACCACATCCGCGAAGCTGGCAGCACCGCTGCGCAAGAGCTCGCCTTCACGCTGGCCGACGGGTTTGCGTACGTGGAAGCGGGGATCAAGAGCGGGCTGAACGTTGACGATTTCGCGCCCCGACTTTCGTTCTTCTTCAACTCGCACTCCGATTTCTTCGAGGAGATAGCGAAGTTCCGTGCGGCGCGGCGCATCTGGGCGCGTCACATGCGCGACAAGTACGGCGCGAAAAATCCGCGCTCGCATGCCATGCGCTTCCACACGCAGACCGCCGGTTGCTCAGCCACGGCGCAGCAGCCCGACAACAACATCATGCGCACGGCGTTCCAAGCGCTCGCCGCAGTGCTCGGCGGCACGCAGTCGCTGCACACGAATTCGCTCGACGAAGTGCTGGCGCTGCCCACCGAGAAGAACGTGCAGATCGCGCTGCGCACGCAGCAAGTCATCGCGTACGAGACGGGCGTCACGAACGTCATCGACCCGCTCGGCGGATCGTACTTCCTCGAGAAGCTCACCGACGACATCGAGCGCGCGGCAGAAGACTACTTCCGGCGTATCGAGGAGTTCGGCGGCGTCATCCCCGCGATCCACGCCGGCTTCTTCCAAAAGGAGATCGCAGACGCGGCGTACGTCTATCAGCGCGAGATCGAGAGCGGCGAACGGATCATCGTGGGCGTCAACGAATTTCTCACCGACGAAGAGCAGCCGATCTCGCTGCTCAAGATCGATCGCGCGGTCGAACTCGAACAGTGCCGGCGCGTCGCGGAATTCCGCGATGGGCGCGACGGCACAAAAGTCGAGGAAGCGCTTGCGGCGTTCAAACGCGCGGCCGAAACCACCGAGAATCTCATGCCGCACTACCTGAACTGTGTGCGCAGCCACGCCACGCTCGGCGAGATCTCCGAGGCGCTCGTGCCGGTCTTCGGGCGCTACCGCGAACCGGCGTTTGTGTAGATGACCGAGCGGCCGATTCGCATCCTCGTCGCCAAAGCCGGGCTCGACGGTCACGACCGCGGCGCCAAGGTGATCGCGCGCGCGCTGCGCGATGCGGGCGTCGAGGTGATCTACACGGGTTTGCATCAGACGCCCGAGCAAGTCGTCGAAGCCGCGATCCAAGAAGACGTCGACGGCATCGGCTTGTCCGTCTTGTCCGGCGCGCACATGACGCTCTTTCCGCGCATCAAAGAACTGCTGGACCGCGAGGGCGCGAGCGACATCGTGCTCTTCGGCGGCGGTACCATACCGGACGAAGACGTGAAGCCATTGCTCGAAGCCGGCATCGCTGCGATCTTCACGCCGGGAACGCCGATCGCCACGACGATCGAATTCGTGCGCGACGCATGCGGGAAGCGCGCGCGGGCCTGAGCGCGACCATTACGTCTAGTCGCGTTTGGGCAAGCGTTGCTTGCCCTACTACGAGCGCGACGGGAACGACAGGAACGACGAGCGCGACGGGAACGACGAGAACTCATGGCCGATAAGATCCGCGTGCGCTTTGCGCCGAGCCCCACCGGATATCTGCACGTCGGCGGAGCGCGCACGGCGCTCTTCAATTGGCTTTTCGCGCGGCACAACGGCGGCGACTTCGTCTTGCGCGTGGAGGACACCGATACCGCGCGCAACCGCGACGAGTTCGAGCGCGGCATCTTCGACGGCATGCGTTGGCTCGGCCTGACATGGGATGAGGGACCGGACATCAGCGGCGCGTTCGGGCCGTACCGTCAGAGCGAGCGTCAGGCGCTTTATCGCGACGCCGCAGACAAATTGCGCGCATCCGGACACGTCTACGAGTGTTTTTGTTCCGACGCCGAACCCGAAACGCAATCGAGCGAAACCGGCACCGCGGATCGCACCGCGGCATCGTGCCCGTGCCGCGCGCTCGAATCCGCGGTGCGGCTCGAACGGATGGCTGCGGGCGAACCGGCCGCACTGCGTATGGCCGTGGACCCCACGCGCGCGATCACCGTCGTCGATCTCATACGAGGAGACGTCACGTTTCCGCCGGGCACCGTGCCGGACTTCGTCGTGGTCAAGCGCGACGGCGGCGCGCTGTACAATTTCGCCGTTGTCTCCGATGACCATAGTATGCGCATCACGCACGTGATCCGGGGCGAAGAGCATCTCGCGAACACGCCCAAGCAGCTCTTGATCTACGAGGCGCTCGGATGGCAACCGCCGTCGTTTGCGCACATCCCGATCATCCTCAACGAGCAGCGGCGCAAACTCTCGAAGCGTGACGGCGCCACATTCGTCAACGACTATGAGACCATGGGCTTCTTGCCGCAAGCGCTCGTGAATTTTCTCGCGCTCTTGGGCTGGTCGCCGGGCGATAACCGCGAGATACTGTCCATCGAAGAGATGATCCGCGATTTCACGCTTGCCGGCGTCGTCAAGCACCCCGCGATTTTCGATCCGGCCAAGCTCGCCTGGATGAACAAAGAGTATATGAAGGGGGTCGCGCCGGCAGATCTCGCGCGCATGGTGGCGGCGCTGCTGCCCGTGCTGCGTCCGAATGCTGCGCGCACAGACGCGGCGCACGTCGCGCGCGTCACGGCGCTGCTTGCAGAGCGCGTCCACACGATCGCGGACATCGTCGAGCAAGGCGCGTACTTCTTCGAAACCGATCCGCCCGAGCCGACGCCGGAAGCTCTCAGCAAACATTGCGCCGCGGCGGAGACATCCGAACGGCTTACTGCGGTGCGCGATGCGCTCGCCACCGCCGACGATTTCAATCCAGCCGGCGTTGAAGCGGCGATCCGCGGTCTCGCCGAAGCGAAAGGCACAAAGGCCGCCACGTACATCCATCCGCTGCGCGTCGCGCTCACCGGTCAGGCGGTGAGTCCGGGCATATTCGAGGTCACATCCATTCTCGGTCGCGATGTCGCGCTCGCGCGCATCGACGCGCTCCTGCATCGGCTCGCGCTCACCCCGGCGCCGCGTTCGTGAGCATCGACGCGCGGGCGATCGTGCTCGCGGCCGGCAAGGGCACGCGCATGAAGAGCGCGACGCCGAAAGTGCTGCACGAGATCTGCGGACGGTCGATGCTCGACCACGTGCTCGCGACAGCGCGCGCGGCGAACGCCAAGGATTTGACCGTGGTCGTCAACGCCGATTTGATCGAGACGTGCAAAGCGCTCGGCGTCGCCTTTATTCTGCAAGAGCCGCAAAACGGCACCGGTCACGCCGTCCAGATGGCGATGGCCTCCCTCTCGGGCGATGATAAGCCGGTGCTGATCGTGAGCGCCGATATGCCGCTCGTGCCGAGCAGTCTGCTCGAGGCGGTGGTCGCGGCGCGGCACGCCGCACAGGCGCAGCTCACGTTCGTCACCGCCCGTGTAACACTCCCCACGAATTTCGGTCGTATCATCCGCGAGGGTGGCATCGTCAAAAGCATCGTGGAGAATACCGATTGCACCGAGGAACAGCGCCGGATCGACGAAGTGAATGCCGGCGTCTATTGCTTTCATTCCAAGGCGCTGCGCAATCAGCTCGCGCTTCTGAAGCCCAACAACGCGCAGGGCGAGCTCTATCTCACCGATTGCATCGCCGGCATAGCGGCGGAGGGCGGCCGCATCGAGACCGTCGAGTGCGACGATCCGCGTCTCGTGATGGGCGTGAACAACCGCGCCGAACTGGCAGCGGCGCGCGCCGTCATGCAGTCGCGCATTCTTACGGAACACATGCTCGCCGGCGTCACGGTCGTGGATCCGGCGACCACGTATGTCGATATCGGCGTGCGGCTCGAACCAGATGTCACGATCTTCCCACAGACGCACGTTCTCGGCACGTCTTCCATCGCGCGCGGCACAAAGCTCGGTCCATGCTCGCAGCTGTGCAACGCCGAAGTCGGTGAAGGCTGCACGGTGCGCTGGTCCGTGATCGAAGAGACGCGGTTGGGCCGCGGCGTCAGCATCGGTCCGTTCGCGCATCTGCGGATGGGAACCGACGTGCAAGACGGGGCGCACATCGGCAATTTCGTGGAATTGAAGAAAACGAAGATGGGCCGCGGCGCGAAAGCGGGTCATCTCTCGTATCTCGGCGATGCGACGATCGGCGCCGGCGCCAACATCGGCGCGGGCACCATCACGTGCAACTGGGATGGAAAAGAGAAGCATCCGACGTCGATCGGCGAGGGTGCGTTCATCGGGTCGAATTCGTCGCTCGTCGCACCGATAACGATCGGCAGCGGCGCGCTGACCGGAGCGGGCGCCGTCGTCACGCACGATGTGCCCGCGGGAGAGCGTGTCGCCGGCAATCCGGCGAAACCACTTCCTAAAAAACCGAAGTGAACCCGATCGCCTATATCGGCTGGGCCGTCGCCGTCGTCCTCGCGGCGATCTGGGCCGTGCTCTGGCGTCGTCAAACCGGGCGGCTTCGCGCGCTCGATCAGCGCGCGAAACAAGCCGAACAGCGTTTCTATCTGCTTGAGACGGTTGCGCCCGAGCTTACGGATGTCGCCACCGAATCCACTGCGGCGACCTGCACGCGCATTCTGGATCGCCTCAACAGACTCGTGCCGGCTGACGTCCAGCTCTGCTTTTTCAACGAGGATGGCAGACTCGTGCTCGGCGCAAAGTCCGGCACGGGTTACGCCGGTTACTTGCGCGACGGAGAGGCCTACGAAGGCGCCACGATCGTGCATTGGGTACGCGACCACGCGTGCACGGCGATCGTCGGGCCCGAACCCGCGTACATCCCCAAAGTCGTGGATCTTGCTCGTGATCCGGAGGCGGCGAAGTCCGGCGTGGGACCGGTCGCGGGCAGCCGCGATCGCGTCTGGGCGCTCGCCGTGCCGTTGACGCGCGACCGCGGTTCCGGCCGCCAGCTTGAGATCGTCGGCGTGCTGTACGTGGAGCGTGCGAAGGACCAACCCTTGACGGAAGGCGACGTGCTGACCGTCGAAACCGTCGGCCGCCTCGCGTCCGACGCGCTGCAGCGCGCGCGCTTCGCCGACAGTTTGCGTCATGCGTCGAACACCGATGCGCTGACCCGATTGTTGACCCCCGCGGCGTTCCGTCAGCGCCTGCGCGACGAAGTGGACGGCCGCCGTTTTGCCGACAAGTTCGCGAGCCGCGATCTTGCGCTGTTCTTCATCGACACTGATAATTTCAAACTCTGGAACGACTCATTCGGTCATGCCGCAGGCGACAAACTGCTCCGCGCGCTTGCGGACATCTTCAGCGAGACCGCGACGACACATCACGGATTCGCCGGCCGCAACGGCGGCGACGAATTTTGCATCGCGCTCCTCGATCGGCGCAAGGAAGAAGCGATCAAGCTCGCCGAGGGTCTTCGCGCGCGCGTCGAGCTGACGAATTTCGCGTCGCATCTCGGCATTGCGGCTGCCGACGGCGCCCGGGTGACGCTCTCCATCGGCGTGTCGCACTATCCGAACGACGTCGCGACCGATTCGCCGCAGGCGGCGGGGCGGCTGCTTGAAGCGGCAGACGCGCGTATGTACGAAGCCAAGCGCGGCGGGCGCAACCAGGTGGCCTTCAATCTCGGCCGCGCGTTGCCGCGCCGGCAGCCGCTCCCGGGCGAGGGTCCGATTTCCCGGCGCTAAGAGGCTCCATTCCCAAACCCCCGGAAGCGGACGATCGAGGCTGCACCACTGCAGACTCCGATTCCACTTTGAGGAGAGTTTCGATGAAGCAGTTCGCATTCGCCGTTGCAGCGGCAGCATTGCTCGCCGGCGGCACCGTGGCATTCGCAAGCTCGATGCTCAAACCGTCCATCTTCACTCCGGACTCGATGCACTGGATGCCTGGGACCGGACAGATTCCTTCGACCGTGGGCGTGATGGTGCTCGACGGCGATCCGACCAAACCGGGGCCGTTCACCATTCGCCTCAATATTCCGGACGGCACGAAATTTCCGGCGCACTATCATGACGACACCGAACGCCTGACGATCATATCGGGAACGTTCATGGCGGGCATCGGCGACACTTTCGACTCGACGAAGCTCGTGGCGCTCCCGGCCGGCTCGTATGCCGTGCTGCCCGCTCACCTGTGGCACTACGCGATGGCGAAGGGCGATACGGTGGTGCAGGTCAACGGCACCGGCCCGTTCGCGATGAAGACGGACGCGATGGGCGGCAGCCACTAGAACGTCACCCGTAATAGGGCAAGCATCGCTTGCCCTATTACGCGGCGCGGGGCAAGCGATGCTTGCCCTACGACGAGGACCGAGCACGGGAACGGCGCTGATCGGCGCGGAACTAGGGGCGCATGTTTTCGCAGTCTGTCGGCGAGCTCTTGATGAGCGTTGTCGAGATGGATGCGTCCGATCTGCATCTCATCGTCGGCTGTCCGCCGATCGTGCGCCGCTTCGGCGAACTTGTTCCGCTCGAGATGCCGAAAGTTTCCGCCGACGACGCGCGTTCGTTGCTCGCCCCGATGTTCACCGCCGAACAATCGGAGCTGCTCGAGCGGAATCGCCAGATAGATTTCGCCTGCGACTTCCTCGGGGTAGCGCGCTTTCGCGTGCACGTCTCGTACGAACGCGATCGGCTGAACGCTGAGTTCCGAGTCATCCCGTTCCAGCCGCCGCGTCTTGAAGATCTTTTGCTGCCGCCGGTCGTCGCCGAGGTAGCCACTAAGCCGCATGGACTCGTGCTCGTCACGGGCCCGACCGGTGCGGGCAAATCCACGACGCTTGCCGGCATCGTCGAATACCTGAACCGTTCGCGCAGCCTGCGCATCGTGACGATAGAAGAGCCGATCGAATTCGTGCACGAGAGCGCGAAGGCGTATATCACGCAGCGCGAGATCGGAAAAGATTGCAAGACCTACGCCGATGCGATCCGCGCGACGCTACGTCAAGATCCCGACGTGATTCTCATCGGCGAGATGCGCGACCTCGAATCGATCGCGTTGTCGCTCGGCGCCGCTGAGACCGGGCATCTCGTGCTCGCGACACTGCACACGCTCTCTGCATCCGACTCAGTCAACAGGATCGTCGACGTGTTCCCGTTCGAGCAGCAGGATCAGGTGCGCGTGCAGCTTGCAAGCGTGATCGAGGCGGTTTTCTCGCAGGCACTTGTGATGCGCGCCGACGGCAGCGGCCGTGTCTGCGCGATGGAAGTGCTGCTCGGCACGCCGGCCGTGCGCGCGATGATCCGGGAGAACAAGACGGCGCAGCTCGCGGACCTGTTGCAGACCGGCACGCCCGAAGGCATTCAGTCGTTAGACCGGCACCTCGCGCAACTCGTGCAGTCGGGAACGGTTGCGATGGAGACCGCGATGCTCAAGGCGACGCACGCCGACGAGTTACAGCGCATGCTGGGCGCGGTGCCGCTCGGCGAGCGGCGCTCCGCGATCACCCGCTAGAATACGCGCACGCCGTTAACTTTTTGAAGGGGCTATTTCTTGAAGGGGCCGACGTCAGTCGGCCCAGGTTTTCGTTATTTTAGCTAGGGCCGACTGGCGTCGGCCCCTTCAAACGCCCCTTCAATCGTCAATGGAGGTCTGAGAGCGCCGCAATAATTTCATCAGTCGTGCGCACTTGACCGATGCGCGCAAAGATATGCTCCAGACTGTGATTGTGCGACAGCTCCTTGAAGTCGGTCATCGCGTCGCTCGCAAATGCGAGCTGATAGCCGTGCTCGAACGCCGAGCGCGCCGTTGATTCCACGCCGATGCTTGTAGAGATTCCGCACAGTACGATGCCCGTGACGCCGCGGCGGCGCAGCTGCAGATCGAGCTCCGTGCCGTAGAAAGCGCCCCATTGGCGCTTCGTGATCCGGATGTCGCCGGGCTGCGCGCCTAGTTCCGGGATGAGTTCGGCGAAATCGGGCGGCAACGACATAGACGGCTGCGGCGCGTCGGCGCGCGGATTCAACCGGTCTGCAGAATCCGGCGAGAAGGTCACATTCACGAGCACGACCGGCAGCGCTGCTTTTCTGAACGCGTCCGCGAGCCGTGCGGCGTTCGCCACGATGCCTTCGACCGGGTGCGCCGCCGGCCGGCCTGCGATGCCTTTTTGCAAATCGATCACGACCAGCGCCGTCCGGGGATCGAGTTCGAGTTCGGCCATCAAAGTTTGATCGGCGCGAGATGCGCGCCGCCCATCGCAGCGTTCAAGCCGCCGATATCGTTGGCGATGAACGAACGGTACGATTGATCGGTGGCGAGGAACAGTTGATGCAGCACCGACTGTTCCGCCAGCTGCGCAGCAGTCGGCGGCGCGAAGCTGATCAGGAACATGAGCGATTGCTGTCGTTCGCGCAGGCTGTCGGTGATGAAGTCGTCGTCCTGATCGCCTTGCGGATTCGAGCTCAACGAGCTTCGAAGTTTGTCCAACGTAGCCCGGACCGCGTCGATGCGCGATACGAGCCCGGCGTTTGAGCCCGCCGCCGACCGGCGTTCGTTCAGCTGCTTTTCGATCGAATCCAGTCCGTTCAGATCGCTGTCGACGGCAGAAAAATCATCGTACATCGCGACTGCAAACGCGCGGTTCGCCACGAGCTCCTGGTGCGTCCACGGAGCGCGCGGGTCCGCTTTCACCACGACGGACTGCGAATACGTCTTTCCGCCGAGAGTCAGCCGCGCTTCGTACGTGCCGGGCACGACGCTCGGACCTTGGCCAAATCCGCGATTCCACTTGGGTGCGCCGTTCCACTTGACCGGCGGGTCGGAGGCGAGATCCCACGCGATGCGATTGACGCCCGCGGCATTGGGCACGTTTGAGACCTGTTTACCGTCTGAATCGTGCGTCCCCGAGATCGTACGTACGACGTGCCCGCCGGGTGCGATGATCTGCAGGCTCGGCGTGCCGCTCGAAGGGGACGCCTGATAGTACGTGAGGAGCGCGCCGTAGTCGGGATCGGTCCCCTGGAACGCGCTCGATCCGCCGCTTTCTGTCTGGCCGGCAAACGTGTAGAACAAGTATGCGTCGCGCACGCGGAAGAACGTCGGCTGGCCGGCGGATTGCGCGGCTGTGAGGCCCTGCAGCGCCGCGAGGTCGTCGAGAATCCAGAACGACCGGCCGTGCGTCGCGATGAGCAGATCGTCGAAGTCCGGCTGGATCTGGATGTCGCGCACGGATGCGGTGGGCATCGAGAGCTGCAGACTTTGCCAGTGCGCACCCGCATCGAAGGAGATCCAGATGCTCTCTTCAAGGCCGGCATAAAGCACCTGACTGTTGACCGGATCCTCGCGCACGACGTGCGCGTACTCGTCACTGGGGAGTCCGCTCGAGATCGAGCGCCACGTCTTGCCGAAGTCCGCGGTCGCGAAGACGTACGGCCTCGGGTCGCCGGCGAAATGCCGATCGATAACCGCGTACGCCGCGCCGCGCGAGAAGCGCGACGCGTCAAGTGAGTCGATCCGGCCCCACGGCCCGATGCCCGTGATGCTGACGTTCGACCAATTGCGCCCGCCGTCGCGCGTGATCTGCACGACACCGTCGTCGGTGCCGACCCAGATCAAACCGGCTTGCAGCGGCGACGGCGCAATGGAAAGAATGGTGTCGGAAAATTCGGCGCCGGTGACGTCGAGGGTGATCGGACCGCCGGAGACTTGCTGGTGCGATTTCACATTGAGCGTGAGATCCGGGCTGATCGGCGTCCAATGATAGCCGCGGTCGTTGCTGCGCAGCAAGACGTTGCCGCCGAAGTACGCGGTGTGCGGATCTTGCGGTGAAAACGCGATCGGCGCTTCCCAATTGAAGCGATAAGGAAGGGATGCGATCTCGCGCGCATTGGTGTCGCGCAAATACGGGGTGATATCCCAGCTCTGATTCGAACGCACGTCGAAGATCGACAGCTCGCCTGCACTATTGCCGCCGCCTGCCGCATTCCAGACAAGATACGGGTCCGACGGATCCGGCCACACCCACGTGCCATCTCCTCCGCCGACGCTGACCCAATCGCGCGTTTCGATCGAACTGCCCCATGCGCCGACGTTGGGCGCGCACCAAGAACCGTTGTCCTGCAAACCGCCGCAGACTTGATACGGGATGTCGCGGCTGTAGCCGACGTGGTACGCCTGTCCGATCGCGAAATTATTGCGCCACTCCCAGGATGCGCCCGCGTCCTGCGAGATCGCGACGCCGCCGTCGTTGCCATTGATGATGCGTTCGCCGTCGGCTGCCCACCAGATGTCATGATGATCGCCGTGAACCGCTTGATCACTGACGGCCCATGTCTTCCCGCCGTCTTTGCTCTCGACGAGGTCGACCGAAACTGCGAAGAGATGATCGGCGTTTGTTGGGTCGACGTAAAGATGCGTGTAGTAAAACGGCCGCTGATTCGCTTCGGTATCGGTGGAGACGAGCTGCCACGTGCTGCCGCCGTCGGTCGAGCGCCACAGGATGCCTTGCTTGGATTGGATCAGCGCGTACACGCGCTGCGAATCGCTTGGCGCGATCGCAACGCCGACGCGGCCTTGCAGACCATCCGGCAGGCCGTGTCCCTCAAGTTTTGTCCAGGTCAATCCGCCGTCCGTGGATTTGAAGAGCCCATCCAACGGACCGCCGCTCTCGAGATCCCACGAGACGCGCGAGTACTGCCACATGCCGGCATAGACGATGCTCGACGATTTCGGGTCCATCGCAAGGTCTGATGCACCGCTGCGCGGACCGAGGTAGAGCGTCTTCGACCACGTCTTTCCGCCATCTGATGTGCGGTAGACGCCGCGATCCGAACTGTCGTGGAAGGGGTCGCCGAGTGCCGCGACGATCACGACGTTCACGTTGTGCGGATCCACGATGATCTTCGCGATCTGCGATGTTCCGTGCAGGTCCACGCGCTGCCACGTCTTGCCGCCGTCGAGCGAGTGATACAGCCCGTCTCCGGCCGCGACGTCGTTGCGCGGGTTCGCCTCACCGGTTCCGACCCAGACTTCGTTGCCGTTTCCCGGAGCGATCGCGATGGCGCCGATCGAGGCGACGTCTTGCGAGTCGAAGACCGATTGCCAGTGCGCTCCGCCATCGACCGTCTTATAGACGCCGCCGCCCGCGCTCCCCACATAGTAGAGGAAAGGATTCGTGTCGCTGCCGACGACCGCTCCCACGCGGCCGCCCGAGATCGCCGGTCCGATGGAGCGCCACGAGAGCGACGCGTATGGCAGCGGCGCCGCCGACGCCTTTTGCGTCGCGCTCGCGGCGACCGCAATGGCGAAGGCCAGGAAGATCGGACCTAGACGCATGGGCGCACTCCATCATGCATGAGCGATGTGGAAGAGATTCCGTACCGATGCTTGCGGCGTCGATGTAGGGCGGACCTTTTATGATTCGCCTTGCGGCGTCGCTCGCTTCAATCCAGAGGGCGCCGGTGCTAGCCCAAACGAGCCGGCTGCGTGAGCTAACAAAGTTGACGATTGAGCCTCCAGGTGGCTTGTCGATATATACCCTTTATGGTATAGTGAGGAGGCGACGTGGAACCTAACCGCACGAATCCGGAGCGTTGATCGGTCAGGCGCTCGTCTAAGCCCAAACTGGCGAAAAACATCCGGACGCAAAGCGGATGAAGGGGACGCTTCGAGAGGCTCATGAGATATCCGTACGCTCGACGGGGCAAGCATTTCGAGTCGTTTACACGGCTGATTTTGGCAGTATGGTTTGCGTCCTCCACGCGTTTATTAAGAAATCAAAGAAAGGCTCCAGAACTCCGAGGCGTCATCTCGAAATGATTGAAGGCCGGATAAAGTTTGCGAGGGAGCGGTATGAAGAAGGTGGTTAAGAGCAGGGAGAATCGGGTTATCCGCGCAGGCAAAAACGTCTTTGCAGAATTGAATTTGCCCGATGCGGACGTCGTTTTTGCCAAAGCACGCTTGGTGGTTGCGCTCGCCGGGGCAATCAAAGCCCAAAATCTCTCACAAGTCGAAGCAGCGAGGATGATCGGACTAACCCAGCCGAAGGTTTCACGACTTCTGCGCGGTGATACGCGGGGTTTCACGATTGACAAGATCGTCCAGCTTCTCACCAGGCTGAAAAGAGATGTCGAAATCAAGGTCACCCGCGCGCCTGCGAAGACAGCGGTCGGCCGAGTCATGATCACAGGCTCGACGCTGCAAACCGTCGCATCGACGAAGCGGTAGTTTCGGACGGGGCAAGCGATGCTTGCCCTCCTACAGAATGGCCCGACACATGGTCACGTTCACGCCCGATGTCGCACGGCTTGTCGACAGCATCTATCCGCCGGCTCGCCAAGCGCTTGCGTACGAAATCGCCGCGATCGGCCGGCCGCTGTACTTCATCATCGCCGCCTTCGAACTCGCTTTGCTCGTCTGGTTCTGGCAATCGGGCACCGCAGCGCGTCTTGCGGCTGCGTGCGATCGCCGCATCCGCCTGCCGTTTTTCTCGGCCGCCGCTTTCACGTTTCTCACGCTGCTGGGCTTCTCGATCGCGCTCTTGCCGTTCGCCTGGTACGGCGGCTATGCGCTTCCACACCGCTTCGGCTTGAGCGATGCGCCGTTTTCCGTCTGGATCTCGGATTGGGCGAAAGATCTCGCATTGACCACGGTGATCGGAGCCGCGATCGGGGCAGGCTTCGTGCGCCTGGTCGCGCGCCGCGCAAGGGCGTGGCCCGTCGTGGCGGCCGTGCTTGCCGCGCCGCTCATCCTATTCAGCAACGCGATCTTCCCGGTGTTCGTGACGCCGCTCTTCAACCACTACGTGCCGCTGCCGGACTCGCCGCTCTCGCGCTCGATCCTTGCGATGGCCGCACGCAACGGCATCGCGGCATCGGTCGTCTACGAATACGACATGAGCCGGCAGACCAACGAAGGCAACGCGTATGTCGCGGGCATCGGCTCGTTCGAACGTATCGCGATCGGTGACACGATGCTGCGCGATCTCAAACCCGATGAAGTGCTCTACGTCGTGGCGCACGAGATGGGGCACTACAAACTGCATCATCTCTGGTGGGGTTCGCTCTATGCGTGGCTCGGCAGCCTCGGGTTGATCGCGCTCGTCGCGTTCGTGCTGCCGCTCAAGCTCAGGCATGGACCTCGCGGATCGACCGCGCTCTCCGATCCTGCCTCGCTGCCGCTGCTCGGGGCGTTCCTCATCGCCTTGTCGCTCGTCGTCGCACCGGTGTCCAATGCGATCTCGCGCGGCATCGAACACGCCGCGGACGTCTTCGCGGCCGAACATACCGCGCTCGGCGACGCCGGAGTGCGAGCGTTTGCTCGCTTGGGAACCGAGAATCTGTCGAGCCTGCATCCCCCGGCGCTCGCGGTCTGGTATTTCTACGACCACCCGCCGCTCGACGAGCGAATCGAGTACGCGCTCGAACACGAACGCGGCGGCACGTCGACGACCGTCGGCCCTTGACATCATTTCGCCATTAGTGCTAGGATTTTTCCGCATCCCAAAAACTTTCATCCGGTGCTAAGCCGGCGGTAACGCATGCGAAAGCCATCTCAGGACGCGTCGGGCGACTCTGTCAAACGCGAGAGAACCGGCGTCCAATCGGTAGAGCGCACGCTCGACATCCTCGAAGCGCTTGTCGAGTTCGGTTCCGAAGTCGGCTTGGTGGAGATCAGCCAGGTCGTCGGCTTGCCGCTTGCCACGGTCCACCGGCTGCTCGGCACGCTCATCACGCGAGGCTACGTCAAGCAGAACCGGCAGAATAGAAAATATTCCCTTGGCTTCCGCGCGCTGCAGATGGGCAACGACATGCGCCAGCGCTTCAGCCTGCGGCTCGAAGCGCGCCCATTTCTGCAGCGGCTGATGCAGATGAGCGGCGAAAGCGCCAATCTCGCGGTGCTCGATGACGGCGAAGTCGTATACATCGATCAAGCGCAATCGGCGCGCATCCTGCGCATGTTCACGCAGATCGGCAATCGTTTGCCCGCGCATTCGACCGGCAGCGGCAAGGCGTTGTTGGCGTTCTTGCCGCGCGAAGTCGTTGAAGGGATCTTGCGCCGCTACGGCATGGCGCCGCGCACGCCGAAGACGGTCACAGATTCGGCCGAACTATTCCGTGAGCTCGAGCAAGTCCGCGCGCTCGGCTACGCGCGCGACGACGAAGAGCACGAAGAAGGCGTCCGCTGCGTCGCCGTGCCGGTGCGCGATGCGTCAGGACAAGTCGTTGCGAGTCTGAGCGTATCCGGTCCAGCGGCACGACTAAGCGACTCGCGCGTCGACACCGTGCTCCCCGATCTGCTCGACAGCGGCCACAAGCTCTCCGCCCGCTTGGGCTTTGCGCCCGAACCCATCCAAGCGCGTTGACGATCGGCGTCCGGCACGCGCGCTCCGGCGATCGGCGTTTCGTCGAAGCGTTGGGAGCCGAAACCGCGCACAGCGGCGTGTCCGCGATCCGTCCGGCAGACGCCGACACGACTGCCCGAGCCTTTCACCGGCTGCTCGCGTTTTGCGAAGAGCGCCCGAAAACGGTGACGCTCATCGCGGAGTCCGAAGGCATTCCGGTCGGCTTTCTGTTGCTCGTGACCGATATACCCGACGACGTCACGCAAGCGCCGCAGGCGTTCGTCGCGTTCATGGCGGTTGAGCCTGCCGCCCGGCGGCGCGGCGCGGCGGCGAAACTCTTGGCGGCGGCGGAACAAGAGGCGCGCAGCCTCGGGTTGCCGCATCTCAGCCTCATGGTCACGGCGGATAACGCGCCGGCGCGGGCTTTGTATCGGCGCTTTGGTTTCACGGACGAGCGCCTCGTGCTGACCAAACGCGTCGAACCGGCCGCTTCGTGAGTCCGGCTGCTTCAGCGTCAACGCCGAATTGGCCGCGCGTATGGCGTGCGGCCGGTGTCATCGCGTTGGCGGCGATCGTGTTGTATGCGCTGTCGCGCATCCCGCTCACGGTCGAGGTGTTCATCGTCGCCACGCTCATCGCGTACGGCATCAATCCGATCGTGCGGCGTCTCAGCACTCGTATCCCACGCATCGCCGCGGTCGCTGTCGTCTACATCGTGGTGACGTTAGCGGTGCTCGCGCTCTTCTTCGTCGTCGTGCCGGACACGGTCGCCCAGCTGCAGACGTTTTTTGTGAACAGCGGCGACCTGACGATCTCACTGCAAGGCGCCGCGAACTCCACCCAGGACTGGATCGCTTCCCATCTCGGAAACCGCGTCCTTCCGGCGCAATTGCAAGCCATCGAAACCAATTTGCTGGCGCAGCTCACGGCGGGCATCAACAATATCGTCGCGCGGGCCGGCAATGCGCTATTGGGACTCGCGAGCGCCATCGTCGTCGGCGTCACCGCAGTCGTGCTTTCATTCTTCTTCTTGACGCACAGCGAAGAAATACGCGAGTCCATCTATAGCTTGTTCCCCGGACGCCATAGAGCTGCGGCCTCGAAGATCGCCCGCGAAATCTCGCGCGTGGTCGGGGGATTCGTATTCGGCCAGATCGTGTTATGCTTGTTCGTCGGCATCACCACGTGGGTCGTGTTGACGATCGCTGGATCGCAATACGCGCTCTTGCTTGGCGTGCTGACCGGCGTGCTCTATGCGCTGCCGTTCCTCGGTCTCATCGTCGCCATCGCGCTCGGGGTTATGCTCGGATCACTGCAGGGTTGGACCATGGCGATCATCACGGCCGCGGCTATCGCGATCATCTCGAAGATCGCCGACATAATCTTGGTCCCGAAGGTGATGGGTGAAAGCGTCGGCGTCTCGCCCATGGCAGTGATCTTCGCGATCTTTGCCGGCGGCGAGCTATTCGGCGTGTGGGGTCTCGTGCTCGCGATTCCAGCCGCCGCGCTGATAAAGATCGCGTGGAATCTGTGGATCCATCCGTGGATCACGGGCCTGCCCGAAACCAGCGCCTAGATTCACATTTGGTCCGGCGCCGAGACTCCGAGCAGCTTTAACGCCGATGCGATCGTGGTCTTCGTAACGATGCAAAGGGATAGGCGCGCGCTCGTCGTGACCGGGTCGTCGCTCAATACGATGCAATCGGTATAGAATGCGTGGAAGCCGGTAGCGAGATCGCGCGTATATTCTGCGAGACGATGCGGCGCGCGTGCCTTCGCGGCTTCAACCACGGTGCGCTCGAAGTCGGCGATGCGCGAGATCAACGCGAATTCGGCGGGATGGCTTAGCCCAACCAGATCCGATCCGTGTCGAGCGCGCTCAAGCGCCGCGCGATGTTGATCTGAGTCCGCCTTGCGCAGGATCGAAGCGATGCGTGCATGGCCATACTGCACGTAGTAGACCGGGTTCTTCGCGGACTGCTCCAGCGCGAGCTCGAGATCGAAGACGAGGTGCGATTCCGGCGCGCGATTGATGAAGAAAAAGCGCGCCGCGTCAACGCCGACCTCATCCATAACTTCGGCGAGTGTGACGAAGTTGCCGGCCCGCTTGCTCATCTTGACGACTTCGTCGCCGCGCTTCAGCGTGACGTATTGCGCCAGCAGGACTTCAAGCGATCCGGGATGGCCAAGCGCCGCGACGAGTGCGTTCAAGCGCGCGATATAGCCGTGATGGTCCGGTCCGAGCACGTCGATCAGGCGGCGATTGCCGCGGCGCAACTTGTCGCGATGATACGCCGCGTCGGCTGCGAGATACGTCGGGCGTCCGTCGCTGCGCCGAAGTACCCGATCCTTTTCGTCGCCGAACTCCGTCGTCCGCAGAAAAAGCGCGCCATCCTTTTCGTAGGCATGGCTGCTTGCCGTCAGCTCGCGAAGAACCGAGTCGATCTCACCCGCAGCGTGCAGCGCCGCTTCCGACGTCCAATGGTCGAAGTGGACGCCGAAACGCTCCATGTCTTGCCGCTGACCTTCGACGATGATATCGCGCGCGAACTTGCCGAGCGCCTTGACCCGCTCGTCGGGGTTTGCCCGGAGCCAGCGATCGCCGTCGCGCTGTTTGAGGGTCAGCGCGATGTCGACGAGAAATTCGCCTTCGTAGCCTTCTTCCGGCAGCGGAGTGTCGACGCCGCACAGCGTTGCGTAGCGCGCGTACAACGATTCCGCCAGGATGTCGAGCTGGTTGCCGGCATCGTTGACGTACGTTTCCGATTCGGTCTTCGCTCCTGAACGCCGAAAGAGCGCGACGAGCGTGGAACCGAGCGAACCCGAGCGGCCCTGCACCACGTTGAGCGGTCCGGTTGGATTTGCAGACGTGAATTCGATGAGCAGCGGGCCATAGTCGGCGAGCGCATCCGACGCCCCGAAGTCGTCGCCGCGCTCAAGCGCGTCGCGCACGATGTCGCGGAAGTAATCAGGCGACATGCGCAGGTTGAGAAAGCCGGGCTTTGCAGGCTCGAGTTTATCAATGCCCGGTAAGTCCTTGGCGCCGTCACGCGCGATCGCTTCGGCGATTTCCATGGGGTTTCGCTTCCACGCCTTTGCGGCGGCGAGCGCGACGGCCGTCGCGTAGTCGCCGTGTGCCGGGTCGCGCGTGGGTCCAAGTGAAACGGAAGGCGGCGGAGCGTGATCCGCGCCCAAAGCGGCGCCGACCGCCGCGACGCGCGCAGACAATCCACTTTCAATGGCGGCGAGTTTCGCGAGATGGCGGCTGCGCATATGCTTTTAGTTGGCGTGCAGTACCGAAAGCCCCTCGCTTGGCGTCAGCGGTGGTACGGCTCGCCGCGATTGATCTTCACGGCGCGATACAATTGCTCGAGCACGACAAGCCGCGCCATCTCGTGAAGAAGCGTCAGCTGCGAGAGCGACCAGACGAAATCGGCGCGCGCGAGGACGCCCTGCGCGAGTCCGTCCGCTCCGCCGATGACGAGCGCGAACCGGCGTGCTCCGGTTCGCTCGATTGATCGCAGGCGGCGCGCCAACGATTCGGATGACAATTCTCGACCGGATCGATCGAGCGCCCAGACCGCGGAGCCTTCAGGGCAGCGCTTCAGGAGCGCAGCGCCTTCCTCAGCCATCGTCGACGCTTTGACTTCGACCGTTCGGACCGGAAGCAGCGGTTCAAGGCGAGTGATGTAGAGCGCGCATCCTTCGCGCACATATGCTTCCCGGATCTTGCCGACCGCGATGAGGTCAACGTTCATCGTGACGCGTTGTTCTTCGGCCGGCGGCGCGCCACCGCTGCGTACGTGCTGCCCGAGCGGCGCTCCACATCGCCGCGCAGTTCGAGCAGCGTGAGCCGCGCCGCGAGCTCCGCCACCGGAAGCCCCGTGACCTCAGACAATTCGTCGACGTCGAACGGCCGCGTCTGCATGATCGCGACGAGGGCATCGCACGGCGTTGCATCGCTGGGCTGTGACGCGCTCCATCCAAGCGTGTCGGCGACGTCGGACATGCTTGTCGCGGCCATCACGCCATCTTTGATGAGCGCGTTCGTTCCCGCGCTTGTCGGCCGATCGATGTCGCCGGGCACGGCGAAGACGTGCCTCCCGAATTCGTCGGCGAGCCGCGCGGTGATGAGCGCGCCGCTCCGGCTCGCCGCTTCGGTGACGATCGTCGCATCGGCCAGCGCCGCGACGATGCGGTTGCGCATGGGGAAATGAAACGCGCGCGCCTTCATCGCGGGCGGAAACTCGGAGAACACCGCGCCGCCCGCGGCGACGATGTCGTCGGCGAGCAGCGAATGATATTGCGGATAGAGTGCACTGACACCGGAGCCGATGACGGCGACCGTCCGTCCGCCGCTGTCGACCGCGCTCGTATGTGCCGCCGCATCCACGCCCCGCGCTAAGCCTGAGATGATGGCGGCGCCGTGGGCGACGCCATCGCGCGCAAATTGCGCGGAGACGGAACGGCCGTACAAAGTGGCGGCGCGGCTGCCCACGATCGCGATGGCGCGTCCTTCCGTTGCCGTCGCGTCGCCGAGACAATAAAGTACGAGCGGTGCATCGCACAAATCGCGCAGTCGTGACGGATATCGTTGGTCATCGCGTGTGAGGATGTGCGCCCCGCTCGCGCGCGCCGCGTCGAGAGCACAACGCGCGGATTCATCATCTAATGCGGCGAGCCGCAAACGTGCTTCGCGCGGCAACGGCTCGATGCCGTCGGGCGGCGGCTCGCCAGACTTGACGTGCGCCACGACTTCCCGAGCGCTTCCAAGAGCGGCGATCCACGCAGCGATCGGCCGCGGCGCCCAGACAGCGGCGCCCGCAACCGCGAGGAGCCAGCCGAGTTCGAAATCGTCAGTCACGACGATCGGTATCACGCGCGGTTTGGATACGCGGCAAGCGATGCGTGCCGAGGCGGACCATAAAGGTCCGCCCCACATTTGAACGAGGCGGACCGTAAAGGTCCGCCCCACATTTGAACGAGGCGGACCGTATAGGTCCGCCCTACATTTAAACGAGGCGGACCATAAAGGTCCGCCCTACATGAATTGTTCTACGTCGGCGAGGGAGCGGATGCGGGGCGAGCGGGTAAAGGAAGCGTGACGATCGTGGCGGTCAAGCAGCACTGCATGCAGACCGCTGGCGAGCGCGCCGACCACATCATGTTCGGGAGAGTCGCCCACATGCAGCGCGTGATGCGGGGCGCAGCCCGCACGGCGCAGCGCTTCCAAGAAAATATCGGCGTGCGGCTTTTCAAATCCGACGTGCGCCGAATCGAGGACGAAATCGAAATGTTCGCGCAAGTCGACCCGATGCAGCACATCATCGAGATCGCCGGTCCAGTTCGAGATGACCCCGAGCATCAGTCCGCGCGCGCGAAGCGACCTCAACAAACCCCTAACATCGTCGTAGACGCGCCAGTCCAAAGCGGCAGCAAACGTGCGGTAGACGTCTTCGGCGCGATCGGCGGCGCCGCTGTGGGATGCGCAACCGGCGAGCACTTCGCGATGGTAGTCGATCCAAAACTTGTCGACGGAATCTTGGGAAAACGGTACGGCTACTGCGTTTGCGGGTTTTGGCCCAAGCAATAGATTCGCGCGTTTGACGGCCGCCGTCAATCTGCTCGTATCTATTTCGACATCGATCCGCTTGCATGTCCGCAAAAACAGCGTCTCCTGATCGGGCTCCATACAGAGGAGCGTGTAGCCCGCGTCGAAGAAGACTGCGCGCACGTCCCGTTTCTCCACGTCCATTTGTTCGCAGCGGCGTGGGGTGGTCCCCTAATCAACGGGTCCGTAGCGCGTGCAAAGGAGCAACCCGATGCCCGAAGCCTACTGCGTCAAATGCAAAGCCAAAAAAGAGATCAAGAACCCCACGCAAGTCACGATGAAGAACGGCCGCCCCGCCGTCCAAGGATCGTGCCCCGACTGTTCCACCAAACTCTTCAAGATCGGCGCATCTTCGTAACTTCAACGACTGGTCGTGCGCGGCCCTCGGCCGCGCGCTAGTCCATGCTCTGCCCACTATGCCGCGTCGGCGAGACGCGGGTCATCGACAGCCGCGACGACGAGAGCGCCATCCGACGGCGCCGAGAATGTTTTGCTTGCCGGCATCGCTTCACCACCTACGAGCGGATCGAGGCCGCGCGCCTTTTCATCGTCAAAAAAGATGGCCGGCGCGAACCGTATAGCCGCGAAAAGCTGCTCGCTGGTTTGCGCCGCGCGTGCGAAAAACGTCCGGTGTCGGAGACGGCGATGCAAGAGACAGCCGACGGTGTTCTGCGCGAATTGCACGCGCGCGGCGAAAACGAATATCCGTCGTCGCTCGTAGGCGAATTGCTGATGGACGCGCTGAAGAAACTCGACAAGGTCGCATACATCCGCTTCGCGTCGGTCTATCGATCGTTCGAGGACCTGAGCTCGTTTCAAGCCGAGATCGCCGAACTCTCGTCGGGCGGCGAATGAGCTCATACGACGCGGCCGCATCGGCGCGCATCCTCGTGTTGCCGGAAGGCGCGGGCTTGCCGTTGCCCGCGTACATGACGCCCGACGCCGCGGGCTGCGATCTTTGCGCCGCGATCGACGAGCCGCTGTTGCTGCTTCCCGGCGATCGCGCGCTCGTGCCCGCCGGTTTTGCGATCGCGCTGCCGCGCGGACTCGAAGCGCAAGTGCGGCCGCGCAGCGGTCTCGCGCTGCGCCACGGCGTGACGTGTCTCAATTCGCCCGGCACGATCGACGCGGACTATCGCGGACCCGTGGGCGTCATCCTCGTCAACCACGGGCGCGAGCCATATCAGGTGAGGCGCGGCGACCGCATCGCGCAGATGGTCATCGCGCGCGTTGAGCGCGTTTCGTTCGACGTCGCGAACGAACTTGACGAGACGCCGCGTGCGCGCGGCGGCTTCGGCTCCACGGGGATGTAGAGGCCGGATGCGCTGTCTGATCGTCGGCGCCGGCGCAGTCGGCCAGTACTTCGCCGCGCGGCTCGCGATGGCGGGCCACGATGCGGTGCTGTTCGCGCGTGCAGATGCCCGCGATATCATCAACCAGCGCGGCGTCACGCTGCGCAGCGCAGGCGGGGAGTGGCCCATCGCGGTCGGCGCAGCCGCGTCTGTCGACGACGCACGGCTGCGGGATCCGTTCGAACTCGCCATCGTTGCCGTCAAGTCATTTTCCACCGACGGTGCGGCGGAGTCGATCGCCTCGATCGGCGCGTGCGATCAGTCGACGCTGCTCACCGTGCAGAACGGACTGGGCAATGAAGAGGTGTTGGCATCGCGTTTCGGCGCCGACCGCGTGCTCGCCGGCGCGCTGACCGTGCCCGTGGATCGCGTCGATGAGACGACAATCGAAGCCCCGTCGAAGGGCGGCCTATCACTTGCGCCGGTCGGCAGCGCGGCGAACAACTGGGTCATCGCCGCATTTTCGAATTCGGGCCTTCCCGTGCGCGCTGCCGACGACTGGCGCGCGTTGAAATGGTCGAAGCTGCTCGTCAACCTCACTGCGAACGCCGTCTGTGCGGCGCTCGACATGACGCCGGCGCAAGTCTACGCCGATCCGATCGCGTTTTCGATCGAACGCGAATCGTTGCGCGAAGCAGTCGATGTCATGCGGGCAAGCGGCGTCACGCCGGTTCCGCTCATCGATCTGCCGGCGCCGCAACTCGCTTGGGCGGTCAGTTCGCTGCCGAGCGCTATCTTGCGGATGTTCATGGCGAGCCGCGTCTCCCGCGCGCGAGCCGGCAAACTACCGTCGCTGCTACTCGACGTGAGGTCCGGGCGGCGACGCGTGGAAGTCGACTGGCTTAACGGCGCGGTCGCGGTGCGCGCGGCCGCGGTCCGCATGCGTGCGCCGGCCAACGCCGTGGTGACGAAGATCTTGGACGGCATCGCGGCCGGCTCCATCGATCGTGGTTTGTACCGCGCGCAGCCGGACAAGCTGCAGGCCGATATCGAAGCCGCGCGGACCAACCTGTAAGCCTTCGAAAGGGAATCTGTTATGCCGTTGACGCTCGGCACGTTCGGCCACATCTGCATCGCCGTGACAAACCCCAAACGTAGCGCGCAGTTCTGGACCAAGAAACTCAACCTCCGCAAAGAGTTCGAATTTCCCGGCGGCGTCGTCGTCGGCAACGACGCGGTGGCGCTCGTGCTCATGCGGGGCAAGCCCAGTCCCAAGACGATCGATCACATCTCGTTCCACGTGAAGAGCAAAGCCGCGCTGCGCGCCGCACTCGCAGAGCTTAAACGCAAGAAAGTGGATTTAGAAGATCCAGGCGACGAGATCGGACCCGAAGCGCCGGGTTCGCCGAACCTCGGGTTGTGGTTCCATGATCCCGACGGCTATCGATGGGAGCTCTCCGCGCTCGCTCCGAAGCCGCGCAAGAAGCGCTAAGACCACGCTCAAGGCCGGGGAGTGATATTTCTTCGGACCGAAGTGACTTTGGGCTGTTAGCGTTTGGCCGCGGCTACCAGAGGGGAACCCGCGGCCACTTGCGTGCGAGATGGGCGTCAACGCCCCAGGTCCGTCCGGCGGCGCCGATCACCAGCGCCAACGCGATCATGAAATCCGCTCCGTCATTGCTCGATGGGTTCCACCACCACAGGCCTTTGGCGAACATGTAGTTCGTGACGAGAAACATCGCCACGACGCCGGCCAGTCTCGTCGCCGTGCCCGTGATGAGCGCGACCGCGACACACGTTTCTGCGATCACGACGAGAACCGCGATGACGTCGACGTGCGGCAGCAGTGTGTTGGCGATGATCGCCTGATAGAACGGGTGCGCATTCTGCAATCCGACGTTTGACAAGAAGCCGCGAAGCATCCCGGCGAAGGCCGGGCCGGCCATCAGTTTCGGCCGCACGGCGATCGCGAAGATCACGCCGAGGAAGACGCGGAGCATGACGAGAGCGCATCTCACGGGGAGTCGATTGGATGGAAGGCAGAACGATCACTGCCGATGGCAGGCTTCTGGCATTTCACTCAGAGGTGAGCTGCGCACGACTTCCTCCGCGACCTCACGTTTTTCGGGGCTGCTGCTTTGGCCGTGGGCGCACCGGTCGACGAGTTCGCAGGTCCCGCATTTGGGAAGCGGACGGCACGGCCCATGCGACGCGAACAGCGCGAGGCACGCTTCGACTTCGTACGGATCGCGTCCGATAGCGCGCGCGACCGATCCGACGAAACACTGCACCGCGGCGGCGGCGGAATTTTCAGCGATCAGGCCGAGGCGCTCAAGTACGCGACGGCTTCCCGGATGCGCAAACGCGGTGAAGAAGCCCCAGCGTTTGAGCGCCTGACGCGCGGCGGTTTCGCCGATGCGGGCGAACGACGATCGCAGCCGTTCAACGAGGGCGGGCCACCCGGCCGCCGCGTCGTCGTCTGCGGCGACGAGAGCGACGCCTCCGAGAAACGTGCCGTGTTCGGCGGCGATCGCGAACCAACGCGACGCGTTCTTGACGCATGCGCGGACTTTGCCCTCGTTGCGGATGATCGGAGCGGCCATCACGCGCGCGATGTCCGCGTCGTCGAAATGTGAAACCGCGCCCGCGTCGTATCCGGCGAACGCCTCGCGAAGCGCATCGGACTTGGCCTCGACCGCCTGGAAGCCGAGGCCTTGGGCAAAGACCACCGCGCAGAGACGGCCAAACGCGACGGCGTCATCGGCCGGAGCATCGTGATCGGCCATGTAGCGCCTCATGCGCCGCGCCGCTTCATCGGCGCCCAACCGCGCGTTGACCGCGTCCTCGATTGATCGAAGAGTGGATGCTGTGCGGCGAACCGCCGCCGCGCTTCCGGGTTTTATAGGTCGAATCGTCATCTGTGTTCCTCGGTCTGCTTCAGCACATGCGTGAACAAAGGCGGCTCGAGTCGCGACGTCGCCGGGTGCGACCGATTCGATCAAAGCGGCCGCGCGCCATCGGATATTCCCTAACGATCGCGCTGTCGCGCGCGCGCAAAACGTTCGCACGATCGCTCGCACGTGTGCGCGCGTCTGAGCGACCAGAATCGCGCGTATCCCGTGGGAGACGGCGCTTGCCGCGATGACGGGTATGCTGCCCGATGCGCACGTGAGCGCGAACTCGCGCGAAGCGACGCATTTGAGATTGCCGCGAAGCAGCGGTCGTAAGCGCTCCGTATCGATCGCAAGAAACCAGTGAGGAGCCACCTTAGCATGACAGCTGTCACGCGGCAGGGCTGCTTAGGCTAGGGGCGTAACGCCAGCGGCAACATCGGCGACGTCAATGGAGGCCCATATGACAGAGCGCGCGTCTTTGCTATCGCACCCGAACGAAAACGTCGAGGACCATCCGCTCGTCCGCGACGTCAACGCCGAACATCAAGAGAATTTGAGCGTCGT
Source organism: Candidatus Eremiobacteraceae bacterium (assembly GCA_035295225.1). NCBI lineage: Bacteria > Bacillati > Vulcanimicrobiota > Vulcanimicrobiia > Candidatus Eremiobacterales > Candidatus Eremiobacteraceae > Candidatus Eremiobacteraceae bacterium. The sequence continues at coordinate 43,202 of DATGJI010000005.1, forward strand.
CGAAAAATACTGCAAGAAGATCGCCGACGCGACCGGAGCGCCGGCCGCACTCGCCCTCGCTATCGTCTCGCAGATCGTCTGGGTCGTCGTGGGCGTGTTGACGAAGTGGGACCCCTTCCCATTCGTCTTCCTGCTGACGTGCTCAAATATCTTGCAGTTGATATTGATCTTCGTCATCGCAGTGGCGCAGCGGCAATCCGGTGAGCACGCCGAGCTGCGCGCGGAAGCCGATCACGAATCGATCGCGCGGCTGCTGCACCATCAAGAAGTGCAGGAAGAACTGCTCGTGCGCCTCGCGCAGCAATCGCAGTGCGATATCACGGACATCAAAGCGGCGATCCAGTCGCTCTTGGAGCCCGCCGCGTAAGCGCGAGTCAGCGCAGGTCGTCGCGCAGCCGCTTGCTCAGATCGCCGTATGCATCGATCCGCCGGTCGCGCAAGAAGGGCCAATAGCGGCGCGTCTCTTCGATGACGCTCGCGGCGCACGTCGCGGTTACGATCTCTTCATGGCCGCCGCCGCGAGCGACGATCCGACCAAGCGGATCTGCCACAAAGGACCGCCCCCAAAATTCCAGCCCATCGCGTTCGATGACTTCGCGACCGACACGATTGACCGCGGCGACGTAGACGCCGTTTGCGATGGCGTGGCCACGCTGAACGGTCTCCCAGGCATCGAGCTGCGCCGCGCCTTCCGTGTGCTTTTCCGAGGGGTGCCAGCCGATCGCGGTCGGATAGACGATGAGCGACGCGCCGGCTAGCGCCATGAGCCGGGCGGCTTCCGGGAACCATTGATCCCAGCAAACGAGCACGCCGATGCGCGCGTACTTCGTGTCGAACGCGCGAAAACTGAGATCGCCGGGCGAGAAGTAGAACTTCTCATGGTAGAGCGGATCGTCGGGGATGTGCATCTTTCGGTAGATACCGGCGATCGCGCCATCCGCATCCACGACGACAGCGGTGTTGTGATACACGCCGGCGGCGCGCCGCTCGAAGACCGATACGACCACCACGACGTCGAGCTCGGCCGCAAGCCTCGAAAAGCGCTCCGTGATCGGCCCCGGAACCGGTTCGGCAAGATCGAAAAACCGGCGATCTTCGCGCTGGCAGAAGTACCGTGTCGCGAAGAGCTCTTGTAAGCAGATAACGCGGGCGCCTCGGGCTGCCGCCTCTCGAACGCGCCGCTCGGCTTTTGCAAGGTTGGCTTGCATATCGTCCGAGCACGTCATCTGCACGAGGGCGAGGTCGAATTGCGGCACCCAAACCTTTGCGTTCATCCTCTCACCAAGACCTGACTCGAGCAGTGGGGGCCGCCGTAGCCGCCGGTGAGTTGCGCGAAGTCGAGGATCTCCAACTCGACGCCCGCTTCGCGCAATAACTCGATCCACGCGTGACCGCTTTGCGCGGGGCACACGTAACGGCGCGGTCCGATCAAGAGCCCGTTCGCGGCGAAACCGTCTCGTTGCTTCGTCGAAAAACCGAGGATGCGCATTCCTTTGGATTCCAGATACGCGCGCAGTCGCACCGTGCGGACGAGCCGATAGGTGAAGTCTGCCCCGCCGTGCGGTTCGTAAACGTCGACCAAAGGTTCGGTATCTCCCACTCGATCGTCGCACAACGCGCAGAGGTCGTGATCGAACACCGCGAGATAGCAGTCGAGGTGCATCTCGTCCATCTGTGCCCGCTCGTCGCGCACAACGCCCACTTCGACGCGGCCGTACGCCCGCGCCGCCAAGCACTGCGCCACGCCGTCGGCGTTGGTCAACAGACCTTGACCCTGCAGCACGAAATCGCCGCACGGGATGAAATCACCGCCTTCAAGCGTGCCCGGCGCCTGGACGCGACAGAGCGGCTCGATTCCAAGAGCCCGCAGCGCTAGTTCGGCGATCGCGTTTTCCGGCTGACGAACCGCAAGACGCAGGCGCCCGATCGTGCAACCCGCGCCGCTCGTGATGAGCGGATCGCGCAGGTAGTAGGAGTTGGTCGCCGCGCGCAGGTCGTAACGTGCGACGAAGGCCGTCGTCGCATCGAGCGCATCGGGATTGCGCGCGACGCGCACGGTCGGTCGCAGCAGCAGCAGCTCTGCGAGATGCTCGGGCGCCATGCCTTCGAGCGCGATCGCCGCGTCGTGCCGAATGCGCGTGCGCTGCGACTCGTCGAGGCCGTCATCGAAGTCGAATTCGATGTTCTTGAGCGCGGCGCTTTGCAGCATTTCTCGCATTGTGCCGGGCTCTCGGCAGCCCGTCGTAAGGGCATCGCGGAGATCGATGACCATTGCGCCGCGCGATTCCAATGCCGCACGAAAACGCCGATGCTCGGCTTGCGCAGCTTCGAGACCGAACGGCCGCGGGAAATTCTGTGCGCTCGCAACCAAGAGGCCTAGCGCGGTCTCTAAGCGCGGCTCGCAGAGCAAGATCGTGCGGGCCTTGTGCCACTCCGCAGCTTGGCGCGCCTTCAGCGGTTCCACAGTCGCCAGATTCAGGCGCGATGGCTAGCCCAACCTTTTCTTGCCAATTGTTGCCATCGGCGGACGCTAGGTCGAAAGCGGGTCGTAGCCAAATGCAATCGGCATGGCTGCAGTAACAATGATCTATTACATGGACGTGATGTCGTCGTGGTGCACGTATTCCGAGCCCGCGATCGACGAAGTTCGAAAGCGTTTCGGCGACGATCTCGCGTTTGAGTGGCGCATCGCGGCGATCAAGGGCGGACAACCGCCGGGATACACGCAAGAGGCGATGAGGTGGTGGTACGAGCGTTCGGGATCGATGAGCGGTACCAAGCTCAACGCGGCGTGGCTCATATCCCCCGAAGGCACATGGTGGCCGAATCTTGCTGCCGAGGCCGCCCGATCGCTCGGTCACACCGATGACACCGTGAGACGAGCGCTCGCGAAGGCAGCCCTGATCGACGGGCGCCCGATCCAGCAACGCCCCGTCGCCGAAGACGTTGCGACTGGCGCCGCCGGGTTAAGCCCAGAGCGCCTTCGCGCGGCGATGGATGATCCGGCGGTCGTGGCTCGCATACACGCGACGATAGCGGAGTTTCGCGAGTTGCCGTGCACGATGGTCCCGACGTTTCTGATCAGCAATGAGATCGGCGACGTGAACATGTTGTCGGGCGCGTATCGCGCGGAACATCTCGGTGCCTGTATCGAGCAGCTGCGCGCCGACGTGCGCGGTTACCAAGCATTCGGGAAGGCGCACCCGCCCCCGCCCGGCGTATCGTGATTATCGGCGGACTAGCCATTGTGTGGGGCGCGCCCTTACGGCGCGCCGGCGGACCGTAAAGGTCCGCCCTACATATCGCGTGCCGGCGGACCGTAAAGGTCCGCCCTACATACGGCGCCGGCGGACCGTAAAGGTCCGCCCTACATATCGCGTGCCGGCGGACCGTAAAGGTCCGCCCTACATCAGGCGGGGCGGCGGACCGTGAAGGTCCGCCCAACGTACGGCGCGCCGGCGGACCGTGAAGGTCGCCCATATCAAGCGGCCCAGAGCGAACGGTCGAGCGAGCGGTAACCGACCGCTTCGGCCAGATGCTCGGGGAGGACGCGCTCGCTCGCGGCAAGATCCGCGATCGTACGCGACACGCGGAGAATCCGATCGTGCGCCCGCGCGGAAAGATGCAGCCGGGCGACTGCGCTGCCCAAGAGCTGTCGGCCCGCATCGTCGAGCTGACAGGCTTCTTTCAGCGACTTGACCGGCATCGCGGCGTTGCAGCCTTCCCCGCCCAATCTCAGCCGCTGAATGGCGCGCGCCGCTTCGACTCTCGCTCGTACCACTGCCGATCGCTCGGCCGGCGCGCGGTTCGCCATGTCTTCGTACGGCAAGCGCGGCACATCGACGTGCAGATCGATGCGGTCGAGAAGCGGTCCGGAAACTTTGGAGAGATATTTGCGGATGGCGTGCGGGGAGCACGTGCAACCGCGCAACCGATCGCCGTTGTAACCACACGGACACGGATTCAAACTGGCGACGAGCATGAACTTGGCCGGGTACGTGACCGTGCCGGCCGTGCGCGAAACCGTGACGGTTCCGTCTTCAAGCGGCTGACGCAACACTTCCAAAACGCCGCGCGGAAACTCGGGAAGTTCGTCGAGGAATAACACGCCGCAGTTCGCGAGTGAGACCTCCCCCGGGCGAGGCACCGAGCCGCCGCCGATCAACGCATTCGCGGAGACCGTGTGGTGCGGCGAACGAAACGGGCGCGTTGTGACGAGCCGCGATGCGTGCCGCAACAATCCGCTCACGCTGAAGAGCTTCGTGACTTCGAGCGCTTCTTCGCGCGTCATCGATGGGAGAATGGACGGCATGCGCCGCGCAAGCATCGTCTTGCCGCTGCCCGGTGCACCCACCATCAGGAGATTGTGGCCGCCGGCGGCAGCGATCTCCATGGCGCGCTTTGCGCGCGCCTGCCCGCGCACGTCTTCGAAATCTTCGGTGTAGGGCAACGTTTCGTCGAGCGCCGCCGCGAACGATTGCGTACCGCCCGAACTCACCGTTGGGCCGCCGCGGCCGAGCACGACGTCAACCGCCTGCTGCAGCGTGCGCACCGGATGCAGGATCAAACCATCTACGAGAGATGCCTCCGTCAGATTTTCTGCCGGCACCATGAGACGCCGGTAGCCTGCGTGCTTGACGCCGATCGCCGACGGCAGCACACCGGGAACGGACTTCACTGAACCGTCGAGCGCGAGTTCGCCCAAGCAGACGATGTCGATAAGGCGGCGCGCATCGATCTGCTGATCCATTGCGAGAATCGTCAGCGCAAGCGCGAGATCGAACATCGCCCCGGCCTTGCGCAGATCGGCGGGCGCGAGATTGGCCACGATTTTGTACGTGGGAAACAGAAAGCCCGAAGATCGGATCGCAGCGTTCACCCGCTCTTTTGATTCTTGAATCGATCGATCCGCAAGGCCGACGATGTGGATGCTGGGCTCGGCAACGGGCACGCCGACGACTTCCACGCGAACGATGATCGCATCGATGCCGCGCAGCGCGGCCGCATGTCCGATGGCAAGCATACTCGGATTTCATACCGCCACAGCCGTCGCGGTCAAGGGATGCACGGGAAAGGCCGAAGCGCTCAAAAAGGCGTAGTGGTCGGCCATTGAAGGCGTTCCGCTCGGTCTAGACGACCACGCGGTACGGCTTTAACCAACGTTAACGAGGAAGCTGTTCTTATACACATATCCACATGCCGCGAGAATCGCAATGTGGATAGGGAGCACAATTCAGGTCGCCGCGCATAGGGCGGCGGCACTTCGTTCCGATGGGCAGTACGCACATTCAGGTAAAAGGAGAACAAAGTGACTTGGTTCGGCCGGCTCGGATCATTGCTCGCTATCGTCGCGCTGGCGTCGGCCGGCTGCACGAGCGGGGGAAATAGCGGACAAAGCGGGAGCGGTCAGGGCGCTTCCAACGCCTCGAGCGCACCTCAGAAGACGATCGGCGTTTCCATTCAAGATCTGCAAGCACAGTTCTACGAAGATATGGAAATCGGGATGAAATCCGAAGCCAGCAAGCTCGGCTACGCCATCAGCTTCGTGGACGCGAACCGCGACCAAGCCAAGCAGACTGCGCAAGTCGAGGACTTCATCAGCAAGGGCGTGAGCGCGATCGTCCTGACGCCGGCCGATTCGAAAGCCGTTGGCTCGAGCATCGCCGAGGCCAACCAGGCGAACATTCCCGTCTTCACCGCCGACATCGCGAATTCGTCCGACAAAGGCGTCGTCATCGCGCACGTCGCGTCCGACAACGTGGAGGGCGGTAAAGTCGCCGCCGACCTTCTCGGCAAGGCGCTCGGCGGTCAAGGAACGGTCGCCGTCATCGATCAGCCGGAAGTCACGTCCGTGCAAGATCGCGTTAAAGGATTCAGAGACGAACTCGGCCTGAAATACCCGAACATCAAAATCGTCGCCGATCAATCCGCGGGCGGCGATCAGACGCGCGCCGCGACCGTGATGGACAATCTGCTGCAGACGTATCCAACGCTCGACGGCGTGTTCGGCATCAACGATAACTCCGCGCTCGGCGCACTGTCGGCGGTGAAAGCGGCCGGCAAGGTCGGCAAGATCAAGATCGTCGGCTACGATGCGAGCCCGATCGCCCAAAAGGCGATAAGAGCAGGCGACATGGTCGGCGATCCGCAGCAGCACCCGGACGTCATCGGCAAGCTCACGATCGATGCGATCCGTGATTACTTCGACGGCAAGACACCGAAGAAAGTCATCCCCGTTCCTGTGGGGGCCTACACCGGCAAGTCCAAGTAGCGATCGTGGAGGCTGCGCCGTACCTCGCGATGCGCGGGATTTCGAAGACGTATCCCGGCGTGCATGCGCTCGACGGCGTGAGCTTCGATGTGCGTGCCGGGGAAGTCCACGCGCTCGTCGGTGAGAACGGCGCCGGCAAATCCACGCTGATGAAGATACTCGCAGGAGCGACGCCGCCCGATTCCGGCGAGATAGCGATTCGCGGCGAAGCGGTCAACATACGGACGCCGCGCGACGCCGAACGACTGGGCATCGCGATCATCTATCAAGAGTTCAATCTCGTTCCCGGCTTGGATGTGGCGGCGAACATCTTTCTCGGACGCGAGCCGAGCCGCGCGGGCGTCATCGACGCGCGAGCTCTGGACGATCAAGTGAAAGCCGTCTTGAAACGGCTCGATCTCGACTTGCCGTTGCGCGCGGAGATCCGCACGCTCGCGGTCGCGCAGCAGCAGATGACCGAGATAGCAAAAGCGCTCTCCGTCAACGCGCGCCTTATCGTGATGGACGAGCCGTCCGCCGCTCTGACGCCTGATGAAGTGGAGAAGCTCTTCACCGTGATCCGGACGCTCAAACGCGACGGCGTCGGTATCGTCTACATCTCGCATCGAATCGAGGAGATATTCACGATTGCCGACCGGATCACGGTCTTGCGCGACGGCAAGCTCGTGGAGACGGGCGATGCGTCGTCATACAAAGCGGACGATGTCATACGCCTCATGGTCGGCCGCCCGCTGTCCGCGCACTTTCCCGACCTGCCGGTCCCGACGAAGGCCGAACCGCGTTTCGCCGTGCGCGATCTGCGCGTGCCGCGCCGCGATTTCGGCGTGACGTTCGAGGTGCGGCCGGGCGAGATATTCGGTCTGGCCGGACTCGTCGGTTCCGGCCGCACTTCGCTCTTGCGCGCCGTGTGCGGCGCGGATGTGCCCGCCGGCGGAAGCGTCGAACTCGACGGCGTCGCGCTGCACATCCGCAATCCGAGCGACGCGATCGCTGCCGGCTTGACGTTTGTCACCGAAGACCGCAAGGCGCAGGGACTCATTCTGGGGATGAGCGTGCGCGAGAACGTCACCTTGCCGCATCTCGCCCGCTTCGTGCACCTCTTGGTGGTGGATCGCCGCGAAGAGACCGAGGCGGTTAAAAAGCTCAGCGATGAACTGCGCATCCGCACGCCATCGCTCGAGCAGCTCGCGCGCAACCTCTCGGGCGGCAACCAGCAGAAGGTCGTGCTCGCGAAGTGGCTGCTCGCCACGGCAAAGGTCATCTGTTTCGACGAGCCGACGCGCGGCATCGACGTGGGCGCCAAAGCCGAGATCTACGAGCTCATGACGCGGCTTGCGGCAAGCGGCGTCGCGATCGTGATGGCGTCGTCGGAGCTTCCCGAAGTGCTCGGCATGTCCACGCGCATCGGCGTCATGCGAGGCGGCCGCATCGTGAAGGTCTTCGATCGCGCCGAAGCCACGCAGGAGCTCGTGATCCGCTATGCGACCGGCGCGGTGGCCGCCTAGATGAACTTGGCGCCCGCCGCTCGTCAGACACTGATGCGCGTCGGCATATTTATCGTGGGACTCGTCGTGCTTCTCGTCGCGCTCAACGCGTGGACGCACGGCGACTTCCTGCGGCCCTTCAACGTCAGCAACGTGCTCAAACAGATCGCGGTCTACGCGGTGCTCGCGGTCGGACAAACATTTGTCATCATCACCGCGGGCATCGATCTCTCGGTCGGCTCGCTCATCGCGCTCACCGGCGTGCTCATGGCAGGCGTGATGGTGGGTCAACCGATCGAGGCCGTCGGCCTGCTGATCGCGATCGGCGTCGGCGTGGGTGCCGGCGGCGCGGCGGGCGCCATCAACGGTCTTCCCGTCGTGCGTTTCAATCTGCCGCCATTCATCACAACGCTCGCGATGATGCTCATGGCGCGAGGTTTAGCATTCCTATATTCCGGCGGCCGGCCGATCGAGATCGACAATGCCGCGTTCAACGCGATCGGCGGCGGCACGCTTTTTCCCGGTCTCGGACGCCTGATCGGTCTTCCCGGCATTCCCGCGCCCGTGCTCGTGATGCTCGCGGTCGTCGTCGTCGGACACTTCGTTCTCACGCGCACGCGATTCGGTCGCTACGTCTATGCGATCGGCGGCAACGAAGAAGCCGCGCGGCTTTCCGGCATCAACGTCGCCGGCGTCAAACTGAGCGTCTACATCATCTCGGGAGCGCTCGCAGGTCTTGCAAGCCTCTTGCTGGCCGGCCGCTTGAGCACCGGCATACCGCAATCCGGTGACGGCTACGAATTACAATCGATCGCGGCAGTCGTGGTGGGCGGCACGTCGCTCATGGGCGGTCGCGGGTCGATCGTAGGGACCTTTGTCGGTGCGCTGCTCATCGGCGTCCTCAACAATCTGATGAATCTGCTTAACGTCCAGTCGTATGCGCAGGAAGTCGTCCTCGGCGCGGTGATACTGATTGCCGTACTGCTCGATGAACTGCGCAAGCGATACTTCGCATCCAGGTAAAGGAGCATGACGGACCAGATCTGGGAGCGGCTCGACCCGCTCATCGCCCGCTGGAAGAAATTCGAGCCTCACGAGGATGCCGATCGTTTGTCGGCGCTCGAGCACGCGCCGACGTCGGAACTGCAACGGCTCATGCGCGAAGTCGATGGGGCGAAGGCGGACATCGACGCCTACTGCTCGCAGCTCGAAGCCAAGTACGGCTTATACGATAACGGGGAACTGGGCGCAAACACCGCACCCGACGCGAAAGAAGCAAAGTGCTACGATGCGTTGCGCGCGCTCAAAGCCGCATACGATGAAGCGGCCGAGGAGATCGCCGACCGCGAGAGCGCCGGAGAAGCCTAGGCCTTCAAAGCGCGAGTCAGATGTTCCAGGTGGAGTCGGGCAGCGGCACGTTCACTTTTAGGTCCGAGTAGACCATGTGGTTGACGTCGATGTCGCCTTCGTATTGATCGTACCCCGTCGGCAGCCCGTTGCTCGCGAGATACACGACGTCTTTGGTGATGCCGCCGTCCGTGGTAGGATCCGCTACCGTCGCCGTGATCGTCGTCGTGTCGCCCACGGTCGCGGCATCAAGCGACGACGCCTTCAACGCTTTGATCATATCGAGGACCGCGCCAAACGTCGCTTGCGCGATGGTGACGCCGCGCATGCTCGTCGCGATCGGATTCGTCAATTTCAAATGCAAATGGATGAAACGCAAGAATCCGCCTTGATGGCCGTCGACGGTGTCGCCGCCGGTCCACAGCGCTTGAGACCCCTTCCCCGCTCCGTCCACGATGTCCATGCGGACGTGGTTCGGCGCTGCATAATAGAGATCGTACACGCGATCCTGAACGTCGCTGCCTTGTGTTTCGCGCGCGGTCATCGTGACCGTGTAGGTCTGGACTTGTGACCACGCCTTGGTCCACTTCGCTAGCGCCGCATCGCCTGCGGGTGACGCGACGGCCGGCGTCCGCGTGCCGTACACGATGAGCAGAGCGGCGATGAGCGCGAAGCCGGCGGCAGGCGCGCCGATTTTCATTTCTTGCCGACGCGCGACGCCGCTGCATCCAGCGAGCCGAGCGCGAACATGCTTCCGGTTTCGGAGTTGGCAGAGACGCCGATCAAGACGTCCACGTGCGCGTGCGTCGTGACGTACTCGATGAGGTGCGCGAGCGGGGCGCCGGCGTAGCGATGTTCGCGGTACGTTCCCATGACGATGAGCTGAGCATTTTCGTCGCGGGCCGCCTTGATGATCGCAGGTCCGGCCTGCCTGTCGCGCACGGTACGGGTCGAAATTTCGAGGCCTGATTTGCGGCCGATCTCGGCGGCGGCGTTGAGCACTTCAAGCGCCCGGCGTTCATCCTTCGGCAGTTCGGCGCTGACCGGCAGCGTCAATGGAACTTCGATCACATAGATCGCAACGAGTTTCGCGTGCGTCCGATACGCCATTTTCGCGGCAAGCGCCATGAGCACTTCCGAGCTGACCGCAGCCGAGAACGCGACGAGGATGTTGCCGGTGATCTGCGCCGCAGCAGTCGTGGCATGCTCTGCGATCCGCACTGTTCGGCTGGACGGCGGATGCATCATCCAGTAGAGCGTCGCGCTGATCGCCGCCGCGACGATAATGGCGATCGTGACGCCGATCGGATCGAATAGCTGCGGATTCATCAGGGGCCCGCCATCGTGCGCACGGCGCGCAGGTAGATCATGCCGCGCCAGAAGCTCGCGGCTCCGAGCACGACGAGAATGGCGTAGACGAAAATCGCCGGCGCGGTGACCGTCTCCATCGCCGCAAAACGCACGAGCGCGATAAGCGCCAGCACCGCTATTGCAAAGGACGTGAAGATCTTATAGCGGAGACGAGATTTGGATTGGATCATGGTAGATGGACGATGTTCGCGAACGTTCGGTGACGGTCCTCGATTCGATGTAGGGCGGACCTTTACGGTCCGCCGGCGGACGATAAACGTCCGCCCTACATTGGATCACGATATCGAGCGGAGGGCCGCTTCGGCTTCCTTCACATCGGTGAACATGCGCTTTTCGCGCAGCACCGGCAACGCCTTATTCAAGTACTCGCGCGCGGCTGCGAGATCGCTCGGCAACGCGGTTCCGGACGCCTTGGCTTTTGCGACATAGAGGTGGCCGAGTCGCGCGTACGTGCGTGCGAGCTCGGACGGGTGATTGAGCGGCGTCAACATGCCGACCGCCGAACCGTAATGATCCGCCGCCTCGGCCCACGCTTGACGGCGCGCTGCAATCATGCCTTGCATCACTCGAGCGAGCGCGGCGGTGAACGTCTTGCTCGTGACGAGATCGCCCTTGAGATATCCACCCGATGGGTGATCTTTCTTCGCGGGCTCTTGCGCGTGCGGCGACGGTGCGCCCGGCACGGTCGGTTCGGGAATGGCGATCGGCGTCTGCGCCAACGCTTCAGCCGGCGTCGCCGCCTCCGCGGTCGTCGGCTCCGGAGCTTTGGTCGCGCGGTACGCGAGCGCGACTTGCACGGCCTTGAGATCGGTGATCAACGAAGCTGCATCGGGATAGCGCCGCGCGGGATCTTTATCGAGTAAGCGCATGATGATGCGGTCGAGCGCGCTCGGCACGAGCGGATTGATCTGGCGCGGCGGCTTGGGCCGATCGTTGACGTGGGAGAACATGACTGCGACGAGGTCGTCCGATTCGTGCGAGAAGGGGAGTTTGCCGCACAACAATTCGTAGAGCAGCACGCCGACGGAATACAGATCGCTCGTGCGATCCCCCGATTTGCCCAAGAAGCGTTCCGGCGGCAGGTACGCGATCGTGCCGACGATCTCGCCGCTCTGCGTCAAGTTCGACACGTCGGACATGCGCCGGGCCAGACCGAAGTCCATGACCTTGAGCGAACCGTCGCCGGTCAGCATGATGTTGCCCGGCTTGATGTCGCGGTGGATGATGCCTTGACCGTGCGCATACTGCAGCGCTTCGAGCAGTTGGATCGTGATGTTGATCGCTTCGTCGAAGGAGATCTTCGTGCGATCCGCTTCGCGCATCGTCGTGCCACGCACGTATTCAAGGATGATGTACGACATGTCGCGGTCGACGCCGACGTCGTACACGGCCACGATGTTCGGATGATTCAGCCGCGCCATGCTCTGCGCTTCAAGCAAGAATCTGCGGCAGACCTCATCCGAGCGCTCGGTGAGGACCTTCACCGCCACGTCGCGCTCGAGCACATGGTCCATGCCGCGGTAGACTTCAGCCATGCCGCCGCTGCCGATCTTATTGACGATGCGGTAGCGGTTAGCGAGGACGCTGTCTGCGGCGATCTGCATGAGAAAAGGGGAACCCTAAGACTGCGAAAAGGCGGCTTTCATATGGGTAATATCGGTGGTTCGGGCGCTTTTCATGATGCAGATGACGTCGAATCGGATGCGCGCGAAGACGCGGCCGCAAAGACTCAAGTACTGCTGTGCCGCTTTGCGGACTCGGGCCTGTTTGACCGCCGTCACGGCTTCGAGCGGCGATCCGCGCGAAAGGGTGCGGCGCAACTTGACCTCCACGAACACGAGTGTGCCGCCGTCGAGCGCGATCACATCGATCTCGCCGCCGCGGCAACGGAAATTCCGTTCGAGCACATGATAGCCGCGAGCGGTCAGATATTCAGCCGCCAGCGCTTCGCCGACCGTGCCGACCGGCGGCTTGAGCGTGGCCGGTCTCATGCGAGCAACTCGGCGAAGAGCCACGTCTGCACGACGGGCGCGAACGAGCGACGATGAGCCGGACAAGGCCCGAGCTTGTGCAAGGCGGCCACGTGCTCTTCGGTGCCGTAGCCTCGGTTGTGCGCAAACCCGTATCCCGGATAGAGCGCATCGAGTTCTTCCATATATTGGTCGCGCGCGACTTTTGCGACGATGCTTGCGGCGGCGATCGCTGCCGATTTGGCGTCGCCTCCGATGATCGCCGTCTGCGGCGCCTGGCACGCCGGTATGTGAATCGCGTCCACAAAGACCTGCGCCGGCGCGGCGCGCAGACCCGCGAGCGCCCGCCCCATCGCGATGCGCGTGGCGTTCAAGATGTTGTGCGCGTCGATCTCTTCCGGATCCGCCCAGCCAAGCGAGACGTCTACGGCGAAACGCCGGATGTCTGCATCGAGTTCGACCCGGCGCAATGCCGTGACCACTTTGCTATCGTTGAGATGTTCGAGGATCAACGGCTGTGCGATCACCACCGCGCACGCCGTCACCGGTCCCGCGAGAGGACCGCGGCCGACTTCATCGACGCCGCACACGGAAGTCGCCCCATTTTCCCAAGCGGCGCGTTCGTAGCGGTGCATGCGGCTCAGTCGCCGCCGTTCGCCTGCGTCCATCTTCACCAAAGAATCAAAGGCGCGTGGTCAACCAGATGGCTCGAATGTGACTCGCATGAACGCGCCTGCACGAAAGCGGGCGATGAACTTGCGGGCCGCGTTAAGGCCGTCAGGTTCGCCGCCGCGGCGGATCATCCCATGCTGACGAGCAAAAGAAGCGAGCGAAATCTGGCCGGCTTCGCTCGGACGATGACGGCGGACCCAGGTTTCGAAATGCGCGACGACCTCTTCCGGATCGTATGCCGTCTCGGGCAAGCAGCCGCACAACGCTAGTTGCCAGGCGGAGGCTTCGTCGACGATACGCGGCGGCAGCACGCCGGGCGTATCAAGTATGTCCACGCCTTCGGCAAGCCGCAGCCAGCGGACGTGCCGCGTGATGCCCGCGCGGTCCTGCGCTGCCGCGCGCTTGCGGCGGCCCAGCGCATTGATGATCGACGATTTGCCGGTGTTTGGCGCGCCCACCACGGCGACCCGCAATCGGCCGTCGCGCGGCCGCTTCGAGTAAAGCGCATCGCGCAATCGTTTGAGCGAACCGGCATGCGTGCCGATCGTCGCAAACGCGTCGAGGCCCTCGCGGCCGAGCGCGGCAAGCCAACGGTCGGTCATCGCGGGGTCGGCGAGATCTTCGCGATTGAGCGCGATCAACCGGCGCTTGCGCGCAAGCGTCGGATGCAGACCGGTCGCGGCGGTAGCACGCGGCAATCTTGCATCGCGGACTTCCACAACGGCATCGATGACGGTCGCGTTTTCGATGACGGCGCGTAGACCGGCCGCCATGTGGCCGGGGAACCACGAGGCAGCCGCTTTCGCAGGCTTAGCGGAGCGCGCGGGCACGGGTGAGCGGCCAGAGCACGACTTTTGCCCGGCCGATGACGGCCGCGATCGGTATCGGACCGAACGACCGCGAGTCGACGGATTGTGCGCGATTGTCGCCGAGGACGTAGAGGTCGCCCGCCGGCACGGTCAGCGGCGCGAGATTCGACCGGTCGAGCGACTCGTTTGAAGACGCTGAGAACGGTACGCCGTTCACTGCAACCGCGCCGTTGTCGATCGAAATCGTATCGCCGGGAAGACCGGCGACGCGTTTGAGCAAGATGCGGCGCTCATCGCCGGCGCCCATCTCGAACGCCACAAGATCGCCGCGCGCGATCGGATGGAGACCGATCTCCACGAGCGGGTGGTCGGTGCTCGACGGATTACCGATGCGCAGATCGTAGGCGAGCGTGTCGATCAGCACGTGTTCGCCATCCATCAACTGCGGTTCCATGCTCTTGCCATCGACCTGCGGCATGCGCCAGAATAAGAGAAGGATGAGGCCGCAGAGGACAGCGACTTCGGCGACGAGGCTGACGATGTGGATGATGCGGCGGCGACGCGCCAAACGGCGTCCGTCATCGGCGAGAACTTCTTCGAACGACGGAGCACGCGTGATCGCGGATTCGTCCGTGTCGGTCAGGCGCGGGCTGTACGCGGACACGGACTCCTGTGTTCAGGAGATAGACGCGGCCGACCTCCGTCAGCGGCGATGGCGTACGCGGTCGGCTAGTGCAGCAATCTCGCGTCGCTGAACGGCCAGAAGACCAAAAACGCGTGTCCGACGAATTTATCGCGCGCGATGAATCCCCACAAGTGCGAGTCATCGGAATTGTTGCGGTTGTCGCCCATCATGAAATACCAGCCGTTCGGGATGCGGTCGGGCGCTTGCCAATCCTTCTTCGGCGGGATCTGCGCGCGCGTCGGATCGAGCGGAATACCGTCCACCCAAATGTCGTAGTTTTTGATCTCAAGTTCGTAGTCGGGATGATTCGCCGCGGGCAGATAGGGCTCGTTCACGGGCTGACCGTTGCGGATCACCACGCCGTTGTGGATGCGCAGGCGATCGCCTGGCGTGCCCATGACGCGCTTGATGAAGTCGGTGGTGCCGAGCTCCGGCGGCGGTATGAACACCGCGATCTGTCCGAGCTGCGGGTTGGAGATGCCGTACTGGATCTCGGATGCGAGCAGCACGTCGTTGATCTTCAGCGTCGGCTCCATCGAGCCCGACGGGATGTAGAACGTGCGGATGACGTAGCGCATCAAGAGCAGCGCGACGACACCGGCGATCAGAAACGCATCGAGATATTCGCGCGTGACCGCCCGGCTTTTATCGTCGGGAATCGCGTTTGGGGCGATCCACAGGACGGCGCGCGCGATCGCAAGGACGCACAGAACGGCGATCAGGATGGACGGCGTCATGCCGCGAGCTTCAGCTCTTTCTCTCTTTTATGCGGGTCGCTTTGCTGCCGATCCGATCCTGCAAGTAGAACAGCTTGGCGCGGCGCACGAGGCCGCGGCGCATGACCTCGACCTTTTCGACGCGCGGCGAGTGGACGAGAAACGAACGCTCGACACCCACACCATGCGCGATGCGCCGAACGGTGAAGCTCTCGGAAAGGCCGCCATGCTTGCGTTCGATGACCACGCCTTCGAACACCTGAATGCGTTCCTTGTTGCCTTCGGTCACCCGCGAATGCACCTTGACGGAATCGCCAGGGCCGAATTCCACCGTCTGCTTCTTTTTCTGCGCGTCGGTGATCACGCGTTTGATGTCCATGATCGTCGCTATCCCTCGGGCCGCTAAAAAAGCGTCGGCCGCCTCACGGGGCCCGACGCCGCTGCCGCGTCTATCGTCGCCGGCCGCCGGCCGGCGCCAAACAAAAAAATCGAACGCCGTTAAGTATAACACACGGCGGTCGAATGCTTCAAGACCGAAGGTCCGGACGGCGCTTTGAAGTCCGTTCGCGCGCGCGATCCGCACGCCACAACGCGATCTTGCCATGATCCCCCGACAACAATATTTCCGGGACACTAACGCCGCGGAAAGTGGCAGGCCGCGTGTAGTGGGGCCAATCGAGGCCGTCACCACAGAAGGAGTCGTTTGCCGCGCTTTCGGCCGCTATCGCCCCAGGAAGGATGCGAACGCAGGCATCCGCTATCGCGAGCGCAGGAATCTCGCCGCCTGTCAGCACGAAATCGCCGAGCGACACTTCCGAAGCAGCGACGATGTCGAATAGACGTTCGTCAATGCCTTCGTAGTGACCGCAGATGAGGATCAGTCGTTGCAGGCTAGAGAGATCGCGGGCCATCGCTTGCGTGAAGACGGCGCCGGCGGGAGTCGGCACGATGATGCGCGTGCCGTCCGGCACTGACAAAGTATCGCCCAGAAGATCATCAAGACATGCCACGAGCGGGCCTAAGCGCATGACCATGCCTGCGCCGCCGCCATACGGCGCATCGTCGGCTCGCTCGCCGTCGGGCACATACACGCGGAGGTCAACGACCGCGATGTCGGCCAACCCCTTGGCTTGCGCGCGTCCGATGATGCTGCCGCGCGTCAATGGTTCGACGAGTTGCGGGAAAAGTGTGACGATATCGATGCGCATGCGTTCGCGCCGGAACTTCACGGATGACGTTGCGCTCACCCTTTGCTGAAGGGTTGCGCGCACAAGAGCGCGGCCGATTCGATGAGGCGATTGCGTTCTTCACCGAGGCGGCGCTCGATCCGCGCCATGCGGCGAGCGCGCTTTCGAAACGCGGCGTCTGCAAAGTGCGGATCGCGGACCTCGCCGGCGCGCGCGCCGATTTCGAGGCGGCGCTGGTTCGCGATCCGCGATGTGCCCCCGCGCTCACGAACCTCGGCAACATGGCGCAGGAAGAAGGCCGGTTCGACTCCGCGCTCGAGCGCTATCAAGCGGCGATCGCGGCCGACGCGAACTACGCGCCCGCGCATCACAACCTCGGCGTTCTCTATCGAAAGCTCGGGCGGGTCGAGGAGAGCGTGCGCGAACTGCGCGCGGCAGGCATGCTTGAATACCGTCCGCGTGCCATCATCGAGCGGCTGCGTTCGGCGTTCCGCCGCGACTAGCGCTTCTCTCCCACCTCGACCACGTCGGCTTGCGTGATCTCCTGAAGATATTCGAACAATTGCGGCAGCGTGATCTTCTCAAGGGCGTTGCGCTTGGGCGCGCGATCGTCGTCGCCTTCATCCCGGATGTAGTAGCGGATATCGAAGTCCGTCGCATCGCCTGCGTAGAACGCGACGGCGAATCCCTTGCTCGGATTGTCGTCGTAGATGCGCATGGCGTGCGGATTGACGATTTCGACTGAGTGTGACGGATTGACCGCGTCGAAGAACGTCACGACGACTTCCGCGACGCCGGTGACTTCTACCGCGCCGACCGTGAAGGCGTTCTTCGCAGAATAGAGCTCGTGGGAGCGCCGATGACGCGCCGACATCTCATAGAAAACACGATGCCGGACGAACCGGCCGAGGATTTTACGGAGTGTCGCGAGTGTGGCGACAGCCTCTTCGCGCTGGCTCTTTGTGTAGATGATCTTCAAGGAGCGCCTCGCGAGGACGAACGAAGCCGGTCTTGAAACGTTCGGCTCTTGATGGAAGGGAGCCCTCTCACCGCGATGCTCCTGTGGCTAGGCCCAACCGACATGGCGACGATTTTTGTGGTCGCTCTGCTGCTTTTCGGGCCCGAACAATTGCCCAAGGTGGCTCGCCAAGTCGGCGAGGTCATGCGTCACATGCAGAACACGACGCAATCGTTCATGCTGGAGATGGATCGAGCCGCGCGCGAGCACGATGTCACACCGGCAGCTGTTGCGCCGCCCCCTGACGACCCGGTCACCGATGTACCGAGCGCCGACGCGCCGGACGACAAATCACCCGAAGCGCCATAAAAGGTCGGTCGCGCCGGCGATAATGTAGGGCGCGCCTTTACGGCGCGCCGGCGCTAATGTAGGGCGCGCCTTTACGGCGCGCCGGCGCTAATGTAGGGCGCGCCTTTACGGCGCGCCGGCGCTAATGTAGGGCGCGCCTTTACGGCGCGCCGGAGATCATGTAGGGCGCGCCTTTACGGCGCGCCGGCGCCATTGTGGGGCGCCTTTACGGCGCGCCGGCGCTAATGTAGGGCGCGCCTTTACGGCGCGCCGGAGATCATGTAGGGCGCGCCTTTACGGCGCGCCGGCGACCATGTCAGGTGGCGGACATGCCCGAAAGCCGCCGCCAGAGTACGATCACCTTCATGACGTAGTGGACAGTTTCGTCATACGGCGGGATGCCGCCGTACTCGTCGACGGCGCCGCTGCCGGCGTTGTAGGCCGCGATCGCGTAAAGATATTGCCGCTGTTGGTCGAATCGCGCGTAATGGCGAAGATCGCCGCCAAGAGTCAGCACGGTGCCGCGGATGTTCTGATCGACATCGTCGGCGTTCGAGACTCCATCGTCTGCAGCGGTGCCGGGCATGAGTTGGCCAAGGCCCATCGCACCCGACGAGCTGCGCGCGGTCCGATCGAACGAACTCTCGGTCGCCACCACGGCCACTACGAGGCGCGGATCGACGCCTTGTGTCGGCGCTTCGCGCATGATGGCGGTAACGATGCGCTCGGCTTCGGATTCCGCAATGCCGGGATTGAAGTAGCGGATCGCGTCGACGTAAGCTCCCATCGCATCGGTCGGTAAGGATGACGTTGTGGCGGCGCGCGACGTGCCGGCAGCGCTCGCATATGCGAGCGCTGCAATCGCGCAGGAAAATATGAGGCGTCGCATATGTGACGTATCGGATTCCCAGCGCCGTCCATCAAGGGCCGGCGCCAATTGTCCCGCTAGAGCTTGAACTGGGCGCGAACTTCGCGCGTCTTCTCTTCGAGAAACTTCAATACGGAATTGCGGACGGATTCGCGCTGGTCTTCTTCGAGCCGGCTATAGATGAGGAATCCGGCAGATGCGACGATGGCACCGATGACCGCGGCAGCGATGGTCTGCCGGAAGATGGTCCCGTCATCCGTTTCCATGCGCGTCGCGCCGTTCACGCGCGTTGAGATCCGTGATTCAGCCGAGCTCTCCATGGTCGTTTCTCCTCATTTCCGGGGCCGCGCCCTTCGGCGGTCAATGCTATTTTCCCGCGCCTCTTACGGTCAGGTACCCACGATAGCTTCGAGCGATTGCGCGGAGGCCGGCGATTGTGGATTCTAGGACGGCTTGCGCTCTCACGCCGCCGCCGTGAATATCTAAGCGGTAGTCGCCGCGGGGGTCATCGTGCACCACGGCAACCGCGCCGCAAAAAGCGGAGACGCCGTTCGCCGCCGTCTGCACGAGCGCGCTGACCGCGGCACACACGATATCCTTGCCTGCCCGCGCGAAACCCGCGTGGCCGGTCACGGTGATGCGGACGATTGCCCCGCGCGATCGATTGAAGCGGACCTGGAGAGGAGCCTTAGCCGAACGAGATCTTTTCAATACGAAGTTCGGTGATCGGCTGACGATGCCCGTGCCGGGTGCGCACGCGCTTCTTCGGCTTGTAGCGGAAGGCCATGACTTTCGGGGCGAGCGACTGGCGCACGATTTTGGCGCTGACAGTGGCCCGCTCGACGAGCGGCGATCCGACGATGAGGTCTTTGCCGTCGTGGGCGAGCAGCACGCGGTCAAAGACGATCTCGGCGTCGGTTTCGCCCGCGACGCGGTCGAGGCGCAGTATCTCGCCTTCCTTTACCTTGAGATGTCGTCCATTTGCTTCGATGACGGCGTACATGCAAAGGCCTTTCGAATTCGAATTCTTATGCGTTTTAGACGCATAATCGTACCATAACCGTGCTTTTAGCGTCAAACACGGCATGTTCCGCCCTCAATTGTGGCTAAAGTATTTACAAAGACGAACAAATGCCCTACTATTTGTTCTTGGCAACTGACAGTTACGACGAATAGTTGCCGCGCCGGAGGTGGGGACTTCCCGTAGTCACGATATTGTCGCATGGGGGCTGAATGGTTGAAAGCACTCGGAACGCACATCCTCGTCGAATTGTCTGAATGCGACCCTCGGGTACTCAGCGACGTCGAAAAAGTCACGAACATCCTTGTGCAAGCCGCCAAGGAAGCAAACGCGGAAGTCCTACAGACAGCATTTCATCGGTTCAATCCGCAAGGCGTCAGCGGTGTCGTAGTCATCGCTGAGTCGCATCTTTCCATACACACGTGGCCCGAGTACGGTTACGCGGCGATGGACATCTACACGTGCGGTGACCACACGGATCCTTGGAAAGCATGCCGATTTGCTGCTGAAGCGTTTCAAGCCAAGCAGATGCTGACCACAGAAGTGCGCCGCGGCATGACGGACGACGCCGGCGTGTTCAGCCACACCGTCGGCAAGAAGTCGACAGGGACCGAGCCGATTGCCAAAAACCGAAAACTTTCAGTGGTACGTTGAGCAGGTCGCTGACGGCGAGCTTCACAGCCACGCACTGACGCGGACCCTCGCGCAAGGCAAATCCGAATACCAGACCTACGCGATCGTCGAAAGCCCTTTATTCGGGAAGATGCTCGTCCTTGACGGCGATACGCAAAGCGCGTCGCTCGACGAGCATATCTATCACGAGTCGCTCGTACATCCAGCCTGTGCGCAGGCCGGCAAACCGGCCAGCGCGCTCGTGCTCGGCGGCGGAGAAGGCGCAACGGTGCGCGAGCTCCTGCGCGTGCCGAGCATGCAGCGCGTGGTGATGGTGGATATCGACGGTGAAGTGGTCGCGGCGTGCCGCACGCATATGCCGGAGTGGGGCGCAGGCGCGTTCGAGGATCCGCGCGTCACGCTGATCGTGGGCGACGCGAAAGCGTATGTCGAAGGATCGCGTGAGAAGTTCGACGTGATCATCAGCGACCTGACCGAACCGCTTGCCGATTCACCGTCCTATGGTTTGCACACCGCGGGCTTCTACGGGCGAACGCGAGGGCTGCTGTCCGCCGGCGGCGCGTATGCGATTCAGACGTCGATGGCGGGTCCGCACAACTTCCAGCTGCACGCGCAGATGATCTCAACGCTCCGGGCGGCGTGGCCTGCGGTCGCGCCGTATACGGCGTACATACCGGCGTTCGATACCGAATGGGGCTTTGCGCTGTGCGCGGATTCGCTCGATGCCCGCAGCCCGGCTGCGATATCGCGTGCCGATGAGCACGCGCGCGCGTGCGGCGGCTTGCGCCACTATGATGGGCAGAGCCACGCGGGGGCGTTCAACGTGCCGCGCTATCTGCGCGACGCCTACGCGCGCGAATCACGCGTCTTCAAATAATAATGTAGGGCGGGCCTTTATGGCCCGCCGGCGGACCGTAAAGGTCCGCCCTACATTAGCCTCGGTGTAAATATCGCGTAAGGGCTAGCGGACGAGGTTGTTCGAGATCGCGTGGATCGCAGCTTGCGTGCGGGCCGTGATTTTGAGCTTGCGGAAGATGTGCGAGATGTGATTCTTGATCGTCTTCTCGCTGAGATCGAGCTTTTCGGCGATCTGTTTGTTCGTCAGGCCGAGCGCGATCAAACGGATGACGTCCGTCTCGCGGCTCGAGAGGTCCGGTGCCTTGGCCGCCGGTCCGGCCGTGGGCGACCGGAGCAAGAGGCCGGCGATCTTTGGATCGATGAAGACCTGTCCGCGCGAAACGGCGCGAACCGCGCGATGCAGTTCTTCGAGCGTGCAGTCCTTGAGCATGAATCCGCTGGCGCCGAGGCTCAAGCATTGGCGAACCGTGGCCGGGAGTGATCGGAAGGCCAGCACGCATACTCGCGCTTCGGGCGCGCTCGTCATCAGCCGGCGCATGAGCTCGCGATGATTCTCGGGTTGGAAGTCAAGATCCAACACGACGACATCGACCGTCGAGTTGAACCCTTCCTCTGGTACCGCGGACATGCCAAACGGTTCTATGTCGGCGTATTGCTCGAGCGCCGCTGAAAGCGACGACCGGAACACCCCTTGTGGCACGATGACCGCGACCCTCAGCGCGTTTCCCACATTCGCGTTTCCAAAGATGCCGAACTCCACGCCGACATCCATCAAGCTCGGTCGGAGGCCGTTCTCGTCGTTGAACGCCGGTATTCGGATGATCGCCCCCACAGTGCGAGATGCAAATCTCGCCAGACCGTCCCCGGCGCGTTCGTTTCAAGATAACACGGTCGAGCGAGAACGTCGACCCACCCGCAGCCTCATTTGCGCGGCGGACTCTCGACCCAACGGCTCTCGCAGCGACCGCACGTTCCGTTTAGGACCGCTGGACTTCTTCAAACGCAGCGACCTTATGGGACTATCCGGGGGCCCTACGTTTGCCTGTGGATGGTGGGGACGATGTGTAAAGGCTTGCTCGCACCGGCCGGCGCGCGTAGGACCAGGCAAACGTCACGGGGCCGGACCATAAAGGTCCGGCCCCACAGAAGAAAAGCCGGACCATAAAGGTCCGGCCCCACACAAAAAAAGCCGGACCATAAAGGTCCGGCTCCACATAAAAAAGCCGGACCATAAAGGTCCGGCTCCGCATAAAAAAGCCGGACCATAAAGGTCCGCCCTACATAAAAAGGCGGACCATAAAGGTCCGCCCTACATGAAATGGTTTAGACGATTCCGCTCTTGATCGCGTGGATAGCGGCTTGCGTGCGCGCCGTGACGTTGAGCTTGCTGAAGATGCGGCTGATGTGGTTCTTCACCGTCTTCTCGCTCAAGAACAATTTCTCGGAGATCTGCTTGTTTGAGAGCCCGAGCGCGATGAGGCGGATGACATCGGTCTCGCGTTCGGAGAGCTCGGTAGGATCGTTGCGATATCGTTTCGTGCTCAAGCGGCGCAGCATATTCCCGGCGAGACGCGGATCGACGTAGACGTCGCCGCCGTGGATCATGAGCAGCGCGCGTGTGAGATCCGATGGGTTGATGTCCTTGATGACATAGCCTTCCACACCGAATATCAAGCTACGCGAGAGAAGGTCTTGCTGTGCGTGCATTGACAGCAGGCAGATGCGAACGCCGGGATGGGCTTCGCGAAGCGAGCGAATCGCGTCTACCGGATCGCCTTTATGGAAGTCGACGTCGAGGAGTACGATGTCGGGTTTCGCCGCGGCGATGCGCGGGAGTTCGCACTGCTCGATGCATTCAGTCACGATGCTGAAACGTTCGTCTTTGGCGAGCAACTGACAAAGCGATTTGCGGAACAGCGCCTGCTGCTCAATAACGGCTATCCGAACTCGATCCATTGCAGGTTCCTCTTCAATAAATTTGAGCTGACGGATGCAGCGACAACGGTGACGCATCGACAGGGCCAGGGCACCAGGCCCGTCCCAAGACCAATCGGCGGCGCGGGTGTAACCAGCAGTCGTCTAGATTGGTGCTTTAGGTCCGTTCTCTATCTCTTCCGGTCCTAGCGTTATACCATAATCCCTAGCGAGTTAGCCACCCCGGGAATCGGGGCACGTCCCATATAAATTAAGGCGAGAGGTCTATAGGACCTAAGGGAAATGCTCCGCTGCTCACGAGGGAGTTTGGATGCCCGATCGACGCGTACCCAAGCCTCCTGACGCCAAAACGGATCCATCGCTGCCGCTGGGCGCCGCGCGAAGCCGGCAAATGCCCGCGATCGTGCTCTTGGATTCCGGCGACGCCGTGGTACTCGCCAACGATCGCGCGATCCGCCTGCTCCGCGACATGGCAGCCCGCGACGGCCGGTCCGAGGCGGATCCGCCGCTTCCACCGGTGCTCAAGGCGCTCTTGCCCGAATTGCGAGCGCGCGTCCGCGACCGCCTCGACACCTCGACCGTGGCCCTCCTCACCGTCGACCTCTGCGTGCGCGCATGCCACGTTGACGGCGGCTCGGGCCGCCATCTGCTGCTCGTGTTCGAGCGCGTCGAGCGCAAGGATGCCGTGCAGCACAATCTCGACCGCTATGCGCTGACGCGCCGCGAGCGCGAAGTCGTGATGCTCTTGCTGCACGGGCATCCCAATCGGCGCATCGCCGATCAATTGTTCCTGACCGAGTACACGGTCGAAGACCACATGAAGCGCATCTTCACGAAGCTGGGCGTCAGATCGCGCACCGCGCTTGCGTCGAAAATCCTCGGCTGGCGCGAGGGCTGAGACCGGCGGCGCCCTGCCTGCCGAGGACGCATCCGCGACCTAATCGAATCAAGGCCCGTGACCGTAGAAATCGGAGCGGCGAGAACGCCGCTGTATGACGTCCACGTGGCCTTGGGCGCGAAAATGTCCCCGTTCGGGGGCTTTCTTATGCCCATCTCCTACTCGAGCATCATCGACGAACATCGCGCGGTGCGCGCGGCGGTGGGCATGTTCGACCTGTCGCATATGGGCCAGTTCGTCGTGCGTGGCGAGGCGGCGCCTGAGTGGCTGGACGGGCTTGCGTGCAACGAGGTAGCGAGCATGCGCCCGCTGCAAGCGCGTTACAACATCTTCACGAACGACATCGGCGGGGCGCTGGACGACACCATCATCTATCGCTTCGCCGAATACTGGCTCGTCGTCGTCAACGCTTCGAACGCACCAAAGATGTGGCGCGAGCTCAACGGCGCGAAGCGCGCCGGCGTCACGCTCGACGACCGCACCGCGCGCTCGGCCCTCATCGCCCTCCAAGGTCCGCGGTCGCTCGAGTATCTGCAGCCGCTCACAGATGTGGATCTCTCGGGCGTGAAATACTACTACGCTGCAACGGGCAACGTCGCCGGAATGCCGGCAGAGATCGCCCGGACCGGCTACACGGGCGAGGATGGCTTTGAACTTTTCGTCGCTGCCGAACACGCGAAGGCTCTCTGGGAGCGGCTGATGCAAGACGCCTCTCGCGTAGGCCTCTTGCCCGCCGGGCTCGGCGCGCGCGACGTGCTCCGGCTCGAAGCCGGCATGCCGCTCTACGGCCACGAACTCGAGGAAGACATCACGCCGCTGCAAGCCGGTCTCGACTGGGCGGTCAAACTCGATAAGAGATTCCGGGGCCGCGAAGCGCTCGCCGCGCAGGCGCAGACCAAGTCGTACGATCGCATTGCGGGCCTCGTGATGGACGGCAAAGCGCCGGCGCGCGCCGGCTACCCCGTCTTCGCAGGCGAGCAGCGCATCGGCGACGTGCGAAGCGGATCGCCGAGCCCAAGTATGGGCGGCAAGAACATCGCGACGGTTCTCGTGCCGGCGCAGCACGCGGCGCCCGGCACGCGCCTGGACGTGGAGATCCGCGGAACGCGCCACGGCGGCGCGGTCGTGCCGTTGCCCTTCTACAAACGAAAGAAATAAGGAGAGATCCGTGCCCGAACCGAGCGATCGACAGTACACCAAAGAACACGAATGGGTGCGAATCGAAGGCGCGACTGCGACCATCGGCATCTCGCAGCACGCGCAATCCGCGCTCGGCGATATCGTCTATGTCGAGCTGCCGAAACCCGGCGCCGTCCTGGTGAAGGGCAAGCCGATCGGCGTCGTCGAGTCCGTCAAAGCTGTGTCCGATATCTATGCGCCGATATCCGGTACCGTCACCGCCGTCAACGGTGCGGTGGAAGACGACCCCGCGAAAGTGAACGCCGACCCGTACGGCGACGGCTGGCTCGCGAAGATCACGGTCGCAGACGCCGCAGAAGCCGCGACGCTGCTCGACTCAAAAGCATACGACGAACTCCTAAAAGCGGAAGGCCACTAGCGCTCTCATGCATGCGCCGCACACCGAACGCGACATCAAGGCGATGCTCGCAGTCATCGGGGCACCGTCGCTCGCCGAGCTGTCGGCGCCGCCGGCCGGCCTCGAGATCAAAGGCGATCTGCACATCGCTCCGGCGCTGCCTGAGTCGCTTGCGTATGCGCATCTTCGCGATCTCGCCGCGCTCGATCGCACCGACCACGCATGCTTCATCGGCGCCGGCGCGTACCGGCACTATCAGCCGCCCGCGGTTCCGTATCTCGCCACGCGATCGGAGTTCATCACCGCGTACACGCCCTATCAAGCCGAAGCCAGCCAAGGCAGCCTTCAGGCGATCTTCGAGTGGCAGACCTACATCTGTCTTCTGACCGGACTCGACGTGAGCAACGCGTCGCTCTACGACGGTTCGACTGCGCTCGTCGAAGGTGTCATCATGGCCTCGCAGGCCACCGGGCGGCGCAAGGTCGCGGTGAGTAAGGGCGTTCACCCGGGATACCGCGCGGTGCTGCGGACGTACGCCGACGGCATGGATTTCGATATCGACGAGTTGCCGCTCGCGGCAGACGGCAGCACCGATCTCGCCGGCGTCGCGGCAGACGTCGGCGCGGTGATCGTGCAGAGTCCGAACTTTCTCGGCTGCATCGAAGACGTGGCTGCAGCGTCGAGCGCAGCGAAAAACATCGGCGCGCTTGCCGTGCAAGTCATCGTTGAAGCCACATCGCTGGGAGCGCTCAAGACACCGGCCGAATCCGGGGTTGCGATCGCGGTCGGTGAAGCGCAGTCGTTCGGTCTGCCGGTGGGATATGGCGGACCCTTTGTCGGTTTCGTCGCGTGCACGAAGGAGCACGTGCGGCGCCTGCCGGGAAGGCTCGTGGGCGAGACGCACGACGTCGACGGCCGCCGCGCATACGTCTTGACGCTGCAAGGACGAGAACAGCATATCCGGCGCGAGCTCGCGTCGTCGAACATCTGCACCAATCAGGCGCTCTGCGCGCTCTTCGCAACCATCTATCTCGCGACTGTCGGAGCACACGGCTTGCGCGCGATCGCCGCCGCGAATCTGCAGCGCGCCCGGCAATTGCGCTCGGTTCTGCTGCAGCTTCCCAACGTCAGCGCGCCGTACGACGCGCCGTTCTTCAACGAATTCGTGGTGCGCTTGCCGATCGCCGGCGCCGAAGCGGTTCGGATGCTGCGCGAGCAAGGCATCGTCACGCTCGCGCTCTCCGATCTCGAATCCGGACACGACAACGATCTGCTCGTCTGCGCCACGGAGATCACGACAGACGCGGAGATTGATCGCTTCGCGCTCGCACTCAAGAAAGGACTGGCCCGTGCCGTCGCTGCTGTTTGAGCAAGGCGAAGCCGGGCGCGGCTCTGACTTCGTCGCGCCTTCGGGCACGCCGTCCGACTACCTCGACAGCTCGCTTCTGCGCGCCGATCTGCCGCTGCCCGATCTCGCGGAGTTCGAGGTGACCCGCCATTTCGTCGCGCTCTCGCATCGCAATTTCTCCGTCGACACGAACTTCTATCCGCTCGGCTCGTGCACGATGAAGTACAATCCGAAGCTCAACGAAGCTGCGGCGTCGTTCCCCGGTTTCACCGACCTCCACCCGCTCGCTCCGGACGCATGCGCGCAAGGCGCGCTCAAACTCATGTGGACGCTCGAGCGCACGCTCGCCGCGCTTTTCGGAATGGAGTCATTCTCGTTGATGCCGTGTGCCGGGGCGCATGGCGAGCTCACCGCGATGCTGATGGCCAAAGCGTATCATCGCGATCGCGGCGACGACAAACGCGTGACCTGCATCGTGCCGGATACCGCGCACGGCACGAATCCCGCCAGCGCGGCGATGGTCGGCTACAAAGTCGTCGCGATTCCGTCGACGAGCCGCGGCCGCACCGATCTGGCGAGTCTGCGCGCCGCGCTCGACGACACCGTTGCGGTCTGCATGATGACCAACCCGAATACGCTCGGCCTGTTCGAAGACGACATCATCGAGATGACCAAAGCGGTGCACGCCGCCGGCGGCCTGATGTACTACGACGGCGCGAACGCAAACGCCATCGTCGGGTTGTGCCGGCCGGGCGATATGGGCTTCGATCTCATGCATCTCAACCTGCACAAGACGTTTTCGGTGCCGCACGGCGGCGGCGGTCCGGGTGCCGGGCCTGTGGGCGCGTCCGCAAAACTCGCGCCCTACCTGCCCGTGCCGCGTGTCGTGCGCGTGCACAATGCCGGCGCCGCGAATTCCGACGCGACGGAAGCCTACGCGTTCTCGAACGATTTTGCGAAATCGATCGGGCCCGTGCGCGTCTTCGCGTCGCACTTCATCGCACTGGTGCGCGCGTACGCGTATATCATCGTGCACGGCGCCGAAGGGCTGCGCCGCAACAGCGAGCTTGCGGTGCTGAACGCGAACTACGTCCGCGCGAAGCTCAAGGACGTGCTCACCGTGCCGTACGCCGACTACTGCAGGCACGAATTCGTCTGCTCCGCCGAAACGCTGAAACGGGAGACCGGAGCGCGCGCGCTCGATCTCGCGAAGGGCCTCTTGGACGCCGGCGTGCACGCGCCGACGATGTATTGGCCGCACGTGGTTCCCGAATGTCTCATGATCGAACCGACCGAGACGGAGACGAAAGAAACTCTCGACGCCTTCGTGGAAACCCTGCGCTCGCTCGTGAAGCAAGCGCACGACGCGCCCGAGTCCATGGCGCAGCTTCCGCTGCACACGCCGGTCCGCCGCGTTGATGAAGCGCAGGTCGGGCGGCTTGCGAACAAGGGCATCGGCCTGCGTTGGAACGTCGAAAAATAGCCGCCGGCGCACAGCGCCGCCCGGCAAAGATCAAACACGAGCGCTCGGCAGGCGGACTCGTCTTGAAGCGCGAGAACGGCATCTACTGCGGCTTGCTGATCGGGCGCAACGTACCGCGCATCTGGTCGTTGCCGAAAGGCCACGTCGAAGCGGACGAGACGATCGAACAAGCGGCGGTCCGCGAAGTGCGCGAGGAGACGGCGATCCAGGCCGCCATCGTGGCAAAGCTCTCAGATATCCGCTACTGGTTTTACAGCCGCGATGTGAAGCACAGCAAGATCGTGCACTTCTTCCTCATGCGCTATGAGGCCGGCAAACACAAGCCGCAAGAAGGCGAAGTGGATGAGACGGCGTGGCGCAAACTCGACGAGATGGCCGGCGTCATGACGCACCGCAACGAGCGGCGCCTCGTTGATATCGCGCGCTCGATCGTCGATGCGCGCTCGGCCAGCGAACTGGGGTTCTAACGTGCCACGCTCGCGCATTGCGGCCGGATTTCTCGCCGCTCTCGCGGCAGCGTTCGCGGCCGCGGGCTGCGCGCATCGGCCGACTCCGGTTCCGACACCGCAGCCCCTTGCCACGCCAACGCCGAAACCGCTTGCCGTCGATCCGCTGAACGGCGAACTTGTGGATCCGGCAAGGCTGAGGCATCGCGTTGCGGCGGTCATGATCGATAATTATCCGTTCGACGCGCGGCCGCAGAGCGGTCTGCACGACGCCGAAATCGTGTACGAGGTGGAGGCCGAGGGCGGCATCACCCGATACATGGCGCTCTATCTCGCGCCAACGCCGGCGAAGATCGGCCCGGTTCGGTCCACGCGAACGTATTTCGTCAATCTTGCCCAGCCTTACGATCCGCTGTTCGCGCATGCCGGCGAGAACGACGACGTCTGGGAGCCGCTCAAAGAATTGCGCGCCGGCGGATTCGCGGACATGGAAGAGATCGTGGGAACGCCGGAAGCGTTCTGGCGCGACGACACGCGCGACATGCCGCACAATCTCTATACGTCGATCGCGCGCATTCGCAAGTCGGCCCCCGACCATGGCTGGCCGGACACGCCGTTTGCGGCGTCGCCGCTGCGCTTCGACGATCCGCCTCAGCCGTCTGCTTCCGCGACGCCGATCGTGGAGACCGTGGCGACAGCGCCCCCCAAAACCGTCGATTCGTTCAGCGTCGGTTTCTGGCTCAACTACTCCGTCGCGTTCCGGCGCAACGGCGACGCCTTCGAGCGCATCATCAACGGCGTCGTGCAGCACGATCTCGACGATGCGCGCCCGTATCGGGTGGCGGACGTCATCGTGGTCTGGGTTCCGGCCCGCGTGCTCGATTCGCTGGGCGATCTGGCGATGGACGTCTACGGCGATTTTCCGGCCGCCGTCGTCCGACCGGATGGCGTGACGCAAGCGCGATGGGAAGCACCCGGACCGAAAGATCCGCCGTATCTCTCCGATGCATCCGGAGCCGCGATCGCGCTGATACCAGGCCAGATCTATATCGAATACGTGCCGCAGGGCGGTCGGCTCGACGTCGGGAAACTTCATATCAGCTACTAAATCGCTTATAGGAGCGCACCGACATAGAGGCTCAGGCGTCCGAAACCGTCGCGCCCACCAAGCCTGCATTACTGGTCAAACTCGACGTCTTCGACGGTCCGCTCGACCTCCTGCTCCAGCTCGTGCTCCAGCAAGACGTGGACATCACGCACGTCAGCCTGGCATCCGTCTGCGAGCAATATCTTGCCTATCTCGCGCTCATGGACGCGCTCGATATCGAGCTCGCCAGCGATTATCTGGTCATCGCAGCGACGCTGATCTTCATCAAGTCCAAGAAGCTGCTGCCGCCGCCGCCCCCGCCCTTCGACCAGGATATGACGGACGATGCGGCGCTGGCCGAAGAGGAACTGCGCCGGCGCCTCATCGCGTATCGCCACTTCAAAGACGCCGCGACCGGCCTTCGCGAGCGCATGGAGATCGCCGCCGCGTATTATCCTCGGCCGGCCGAGAATTCGGACACCGACGGACTCGTGCAGCGGTTCGCCCTCGATGCCTCGACGCTCGCGGCGGCGTTCAAGCGCGCGCTCGAAAACGCCGAGGCGCGGCCGGCCGTGCTCAAACGCGAGACGTTCTCGGTCGTCGTCAAGATGAACCACACGCTGCGGCTCATCCGCGAGCGGACCACGATGACCTTCTCCGAATTGATCGCTGGCTGCAGCACGCTTGAGATCGTGGTCACCTTCCTCGCGGTGCTCGAACTCATCCGCGCGCGCAAGATCCGCTACGCGCAGTCGTCGCTTTTCGACGATATCGTCTTCACGCCGCAACCGAAGGGGGCGATCGACGATCTTGCCCAGTCTGCGTAACCGGCTCGAAGCGGTGCTGTTCGTCGCCTCCGAGCCGGCGACGATGAAGCAGTTGTGTGCGGCGACCGGCGCCGATCCCGCCGCAGTGCAATCCGCGCTGACGGCGTTGACAGCCGATCTGCGCGACCGCGGGATGACGCTGCGCGAAGTCGGCGGCGGATGGCGGCTGACGGCGAATCCCACGTATCGCGAGGACGTCGAGCGCTTCTTGCTTCCGCCGAAGACGCATATCTCGCCGGCGGCGCTCGAGGCGCTCGCGATCGTCGCCTATCTCCAGCCGGTGACGCGGCCCGAAATCGAAAGTCTTCGCGGCGTTGTTTCCGATAGCGTGATCGACACGCTCGAGCAACGCGGCTTTATCGGCGAACTCGGCCGGAAAGACGTCGTCGGCCGGCCGATCCTCTACGGCACCACCGAATTCTTCCTCGAGTCGTTCGATCTGAAATCGCTCGACGATCTGCCGCCGCTGCCTGAAGGCGCGCCCGTCAGAGTTGATGGACAAGTGATCCAGTTGCCGTTGCCCGACGGACGTGAGAAGGCGCTCGAGCAGATTCACGATTCGGTCGAGGGCCACGAAGACGAGATCACCGCGATCGACGATGCGACGCTGCGCGACAACGTCGCGCTCGAACTGGAACGCGCGCTCTCCGAATCCGCTTGAGCGTCAGCCAACCGACACCGGATTTCGCGACGCTCGCGCGCGCATACGCGCGTTATCGCACGTCGTACGGCGACGATCTCTTCGACCTAGTCGCAGAGCATGCGCGCCGGCATGCGACAAGCCCGCTGCGGGCGCTCGACGTGGGCTGCGGCACGGGCTTGAGCACGCGCGGCTTTCTGGACCGCGGGTTTGCGGTGACGGGCGTCGACGTCGCAGTGCCGATGCTTGACGAAGCGCGCGCGGCGCTCGGCGAACGCGCGTCCTTTTTCGAAGCGAGCGCCGAGCATCTGCCGTTCGCCGATTCTGCATTCGGACTGGCGGTCTGCGGCCAGGCGTTCCACTGGTTTGCGCCGCAGGCCGCTTTTGTCGAAATGGCCCGCGTGCTCGCGAGCGGCGGGTTGATGGCGCTCTTCTGGAAGCACGAACTCTTGGACGACCCGTTCGAGCGATGCGCCGTGGACTGCTTGCGCGAATTATCGGAGAAAGACGAGCCCGTCAACGTGTCGCGCGCTCAGACGGGCCGGTTTGACGACTTCTGGGCAGCCAAGCGCGCGTTCTTCGAACACGAAGAATGGCGCCTGCCGCTCCGGCTGCCTTTCACGGTCGAGTCCTTCGTCGGTTTCCACTCATCACGCGAGATCGCGCGGTTCCACTTGGGCAGCAAGCGCGACGACTTTCTCAACAATCTCCGCGAGCGCATCGGCGCACTCGCCGGACCGACCGGCATGTTTGAGGTGAAGTGCATGCAGTACGTCTATCTGGCGCGAAGGCGTTGACATGAGATTTGGCGTTCACGTCGGCACATCGAACAAGTTCGCAGGCACGATCGACGAAGCGGTCAAGGCGGGCTGCGAGTGCATTCAGATATTCGCCGGCAATCCACGCGCGTTCAAGCTGGGCGATTACGATGCGGCCGCGTGGGACGCGTTTGCGGCGCGCCGCCGCGCGGCCGACATCGCGCCGACCATCATCCATACATCGTATCTCGTCAATCTCGCGACCAGCGATGCGTCGCTTCGAAAAAAAGGCGCCGCTCTCGTGGCTCGGGATATGGACGTGGCGGCGCGCGCCGGCATCGAATACGTCAACACGCATCTCGGCAGCTACGGCACGGAGGATCGCGCGGTGGGGTTCAAGCGCATCTGCAAGGAGATCGCCGCGATCGTGCGCGGCGCGCGTCCGGGTCCGATGCTGCTCTTAGAGAATTCCGCGGGCGCCGGCGCGCATTGCGGCGGAACGATGGAAGAACTTGGCGCGATCATCGCGGAAATCGACAGTCCGCGGTTGGGAGTGTGCCTCGACACCGCACATGCGTGGGCTTCCGGTTACGACATCTCAAACGCCGCGGGCGTCAAGAAGTTCTTGAGCCTCGTTGATAAGCACATCGGATTCGATCGCGTGCGCGCGCTTCATCTGAACGACACCGAGGTGGAGCTGGGGGGACGCCGCGATCGCCACTGGCATATCGGTAAAGGCCGCATCGGCGAAACCGGGTTTGCGAGCCTGCTGCGCACAAAGGCGCTCGCTCATGTTGCCGCCGTCTGTGAAACGCCCAAGACGCCCGAGCTCGACCGCGAGAACGTCGCAACCGTGAGGCGCCTGGCCGGTAAACCAAAGGCCGGGACGCGCAAGAAATCGAAGAATCCGTAACCTTAGGCCGCGCTTCACAGTAGACTATCGCAGCATGCAGCCGTCTCGCTTTTACCTCTTCGCGCGCATAGCCGCCGCCGTCACGCTTGCGTTGATCGGCCCGACCGAGGCGTTGGCTCGCGCCGGCGGAGGCCAGGGATTCGGCGGGGGCGGGGGCGGCGGTTTCGGCGGCGATGATTTTGGCGGCGGCCTCTTTAGTCTGTGGCCCCTGCTGTTCTTAGGTCACGGCAGCGGCTTTGGCGGACTCTTCTTTTTCCTCATCATACTGTGGGCGATCAGCCGGCGGAGCCGTGCGGCGAACATGGGCTTCTCGGCCGGCACGCCGGATTCAGGCGTGCAGTCGACGATGCTCGCCACTCCGATGCCGTCCACGACGTTCGACCGCAGCACGGTGGAAGAAGGCCTGGCAACGATCAAGCGGCGCGATCCAAATTTCGACGAGCGCGCATTCCTCGACCGTGCGCAGACCGCTTTCTTCAAACTGCAGCAGGCATGGAACGCGCGCGACCAGGATATAGCGCGTGACGTGATGAGCGACGCGCTTTACGAGCGCCACAAGATGCAGACCGATCAGCTGATCGCAGCGCATCAGACCGACGTGCTCGAGAACATCGTCATCGGCAGCGCTCGGATCGTGGACGTGCGCGCCGGCACGCCGTTCGATTCCATCGTGGTGGCCATGACCGCGAGCATGACCGACTACACGATCGACGACCGTACCAAGCAGGTCGTCTCCGGCGACCGCTATCAGCAGACGTTCACCGAGTACTGGACGTTCATCCGTCGATCGGATGCGAAGAGCGTTGTGGGCTCGACTGCGCTCGCGTCCACGTGTCCGAACTGCGGCGCGCCGCTGCACCTCAACAACGGCAAGTGCGACTATTGCGGCGCGTACTCGCGGACGACGTCGGCGGATTGGGTCGTAGATACGATCGAGCAGACGCGGTGAGCTTCGAGGGTCAGCAGCCATCGGATCGGCGCGGCGCTCCGCGCTTCAACATTTCAATGCCGGTCACGTTCAGCATACCAGCCACGCGGCGCATCTGCGCCGCTACCGTCGATAACATCTCCATGGGCGGCGTGCTTTTGCTCACGGACGAACAGCTCGACAACGGCACGGAGATCGTGATCCACTTGCCGATCGATCTCGATGCGACCATCAACGTTCAGGCCACGATCGTGCGCACCGCGGAAGTCGGCGAATTCGGCGTGGCCTTTATCCGCCTCCCCGACGATCAGATGGATCGCATCTCAACCTTCGTTGAAAGCCGCGCCGCCCGCTCGTGAAGGGGCTCTCTTGAAGGGCTCTTTTGAAGGGGCCGACGCCAGTCGGCCCACGTAACGTTCGCTTGGGCCGACTGACGTCGGCCCCTTCATTAGATCGCGTCGGTTCCTTCGGTCGCTATTTCTCGAGGATGAGACGGCGGCCGGGATAGTCGATGAATACCGCGCCGAACTGCGAGAGCGCGCCTGCGCCGACAATGCCGTCCGACACGGTCGGCGCAAATGCGCCTGTCGCGTGCAGCACGACTTGCGTGAAGAGATCGACGAGCGAAAAATCGCCGAGGCTGAGTTGCGAAACGGTTGTGACGCGCACCGGGATCTCGCCGCCGCCCGCGCCGCGGGCGCTTTGTATCGCGCGCTGATTGCTGGCTAGATCCGGCGTGACCGGACCCTGGGTCCCGACGCCTAATTCGTTGCTCACCACGGAATTCTGCGTTTCAAAATCGTTGGCGTGCGCGTCCGCGTACTCGCGATAGAGCACGAGCGCAGCGTCGCTTCCGGTGTCCAAGGTCAAGGTGACCGGATCGCTGCGGCCCAGTCTTGCGTCTACGCGCGAAACGCGATTGTCGATCGCGAGCGGCAGCACCGCGCCGGTGCCCTTGTACGTGAACGCGCTCGGCAGCATGAAGAGGACCTTGGAATCGAAGTATGAGATCCGCGCGACGAGTTGCGCGAAGATGTCGTAGCCGGCGATGCCGTCGATGTGATCGCGCGCGAGTGAGGCGGGCAATTGGAGCGGAACCGCTTCCATGACGAAATCGTGGAAGACCGCGTCGCCGATCCCAAGTGTCGTGGCGCGCGTCACCGTGCCGGTCAGTTCTCCAGCTGCATTGATGTGAGCGACGCCGCCGGTCGGCATGCCCAATCGCGCGGCGACCTGCGCGTCGATGACGCTCGTGGATGAACCGCTGTCGAGCAGCAGATGCACGGATGAGCCGTTGAGGGTGCAGCCGAGTATGATCAGGTTGTGATCCGTGTCGAACGGAACGGTGACCTCGCCTTTGCCGGCCGGCATATCCGGCTCGCGCTGCGTCGGCGCGGTGAACGTCGAGCTCGCGACCGGCGCCGCGAAGTGGACGTCGTCGACGGTCGTCGTAGTCGTTCCCGTCGCATCGGTGTCGACGCTGAGCGTCGGAACGGGCACGCCTTCGAATCGCCGGTACGCGCTGTAGCGGATCGTTCTATCGGCGAAGTCACCGCCGTCGACGAGCGCGCTTGCCGCGTCGATGTAGAGTGTCGC
The DNA here is from genome assembly GCA_035295225.1 of Candidatus Eremiobacteraceae bacterium. Classification (NCBI taxonomy): domain Bacteria; kingdom Bacillati; phylum Vulcanimicrobiota; class Vulcanimicrobiia; order Candidatus Eremiobacterales; family Candidatus Eremiobacteraceae; species Candidatus Eremiobacteraceae bacterium. The sequence goes on from DATGJI010000005.1 coordinate 78,796, forward strand.
ATCGACTTGACCGACTTTCGTCGAAACGACATACGCGCGGCGTCCGTCCAGGTAGGTGATACCGGTGACCTTCGCGCCAGGCGTATCAAATTTGTAATCGTTGAGTCGAAGCAGACGGCTCACCGCATTGTGATGGTTGTCCGTGTCCGTGAGCGTGACATTGCCGTTCTCGTCTTGCTGCCAGAAGTGCGCGCCGTCATCGCCTTCGGCGTGCGCCGAAAGCGGCAACGTGAAGTCTTGCCGAAAGTGCCCCTTCGCATCGGCGATGGCATCGTACGAGGCTTCGGTGCCGCCCGACGTCACCGTGCCGCTCCATCGTATGCTGCCGACGGGCAGCAATCCAAACGCTTGCGAGTGCCGCAGAAATAACGTGCCCGCCGTCGGAAGGAAGATCGGCGGAGTCGGCAGCGGAATCGGGGGCGCCGGGGCGGGAGTGGCGCCAGTCGCAAGCGCGACGGCGATTGCGACAAGAGCGGCGGTCATGCCGAGTGCGTTCGCGGAGCGCCGCGAGTTTGCATCTCGCGCCCATCGCCAGGGAGCCTGTCTTGGGCTCGCTAAAGTCGGCGGTCTGATGAAACGTCGTCCGACTTCGCGCGCGCTGCCGCCGACGTGGCTCGTTGGGTCGAAAGTCCGGCTGCGCGCGATCGAGCCCGAAGACGTCCCACAGCTTCTGCGCTGGTTTAATGAATCGCCGGCGCGGGAGTGGCTGATGACACGGCTTCCGCTTTCGCGAGCCAATGAACGGGCGTGGGCCGCGAGCGCCGCGATCAGTCCGGCGACGCCGACCTTCATCATTCAGACGCTCGCGGGCAAAGACATCGGTGTGACCGGTCTGACGTTACACGGTGCTCGCGCGGAAATGGGCATCGCGTTGCATGAGTCGCGCTACTGGGGCGGCGGCTACGGTACCGATGCGGTGCGAACGCTTGTGGACGGCGCCTTTCGCGCGCTGCCGCTCTTACGCATCGAGCTCATCGTCTATCCGGATAACAAACGTGCTATCGGTTGCTACGAGAAGGCTGGGTTTTCGCGCGAAGGTGTCTTACGTGCGCGCGAATATCGTCGCGGCAAATATGAAGACGTCGTGATCATGAGCATCTTGCATGAGGAGTGGCGACGCGACCGTGCCAAAGACTGACGTCGCCATCGCTGCTCCTCGACCGGCGGGTGTGCGGGTTGTCGCGCGAACAGAGGCGCACGTCTCCGCCATCGCGGCGGCATTCAACCGCGGCGACGCAGCAGCATCGACGCTCTATCACCTTCCCCGATCGCACGTGGCGCTCTCGGCCGGCTATGAAGGCGGGCGCCGCCATCGGACGATTCGCAACTTCACCATTCTCCGCGATCACGAAGTCATCGGCGTCTGTTCGTTGCTGCCGCCGACCTTCGCTGGAGTGCAGCTTGCGATTGCGATCTTTGATGCGCCATCACGCGGTCGCGGCATTGGACGGTTTGCCGTGAGCGCACTGTGCGAACTCGCGTTTGATGAGCTGCGGATAGGGCGCGTGGAGCTCGGCACGTACCCGGACAACCATGCCGCGATCCGTTGTTACGAGGCTTGCGGGTTTTCTCGCGAAGCGTTGCTGCGGCGCTACATCTATCACGATGGCGCATGGCGCGATTTGCTCTGGATGGCCCGCGCCAAGTCTGATTCACAAATATCTGGCGGGAGAAGATAGGAATCGAACCTACCAGGCCCCTTGCGAAGCCCAACACGGTTTTGAAGACCGGCAGCGGCACCAGCCGCAGACTTCTCCCACAGTCGCGGAACGCGCCATTTGACGGGAGTTTGAGGCGTTCCCGCGACAGCCCGGAATCGGCCGGAAAACGGCGATCTGCTAATGGATTGCTAATGCGATGGGTGACACGAGACGAGGCATCTCGCTAGTCCGCATCGGCACTTCGCCTCATCGTCTCCAAGCAAAGGACTGGAGCACAGCGGTCACCCAACCACACGTGTTAGCGTTTAAGGCAATTCTGGGGGACGTTCCGAGCAGATCAGTCGGTGTAGTGGTCTCTGCGTCTGGACTTAAAGATGGAGCAATCGCAGCGACGCGCGGGGATTGGTAGAAGATGGACTTCATAAACAGCTATGAGGACGCCAACCGCGCCGCCGCCTACTCCACGCTCCAATTTGCCAACACGTACTTCCTCGCATACCGTGACCTGCCGGCGATAATCGCCCACCACGTGGCGGGAAAGAGAGCGCTCGATTTCGGCTGCGGTACCGGCAGATCGACCAGATTTCTCCAAGCGCTTGGGTTCGACGTCATCGGCGTGGATATTTCGGAGGACATGGTTAGATTAGCTCGCGACACCGATCCTTCCGGCGATTACCGTTTGATTCCGGGCGATGATTTCACCGGACTTGGCGTTGGGAATTTCGACCTCGTGCTCTCCGCCTTTACTTTCGACAACGTTCCGGGCGGGCTGAAGGGGAGAATCATTTCTGATCTCGGTAAGCTGCTGACACCGAAGGGGGCCATCATCAGCATCGTTTCGTCTCCCGAGATCTACACGCATGAATGGGCATCATTTTCGACCAAAGATTTTCCGGAGAACGCTTCGGCTAAATCCGGCGATGTCGTACGCATCATCGTAACCGATCACCATGATCGTAGACCGGTCGAAGATATCCTGTGTACCGACGACACATACCAGGAGATATTCGCAAATGCCGGTCTGAACGCGATTCAAACCCTGCGGCCGCTGGCAACCCGTAGTGAGTCTTATACGTGGAGCAACGAGACCACCGTAGCTCCGTGGGTGATTTACGTTTTGAAGCGAGCGTCGTAGGAATTGTATTCTATCGCGACAGAGAAAGTCCGGATGACTTGCCGCCGGTGTTCTGTACGGTCGCGCACTGGGTCAATGGTGAGATCGTCGAAGAAAAGTTATTTTATGATTTGGTCGGGTTGCTCAGGCAAATCGGCGTGGCCTAGAATCGCAGCGCGCAACCGACTAGCGGCCCAAGTATGAGTTGGGGCAGCGGCAGCCGAAAGGACCGCCATGGCAGAGATACTTCCAGCGATTTTCTTTGGGCATGGCAATCCAATGAACGCTGTCCTCAACAACAACTATACGGAGGGATGGCGGCGTATAGGTGCACAAATCGCAAAACCTCGGGCCATTCTCGCCATTTCAGCTCATTGGTTCGTACCTGACACCGGCGTTACGGTCAGCACGGCGCCGCGAACTATCCACGATTTTGGCGGGTTCCCTCGGGAACTTTACGATATCCAATATCCTGCGCCCGGCGATCCTGAGCTCGCGCGGCGCGTTCAAAAGATGCTTGCACCGCTAGAGGTCAAACTAGACACCTCGTGGGGACTCGATCACGGAACGTGGTCCGTGCTGCGTCACGTATACCCCGAAGCGAGTACGCCCATCGTGCAGCTCAGCATCGACGAGGCCCAGCCACCTTCGTTCCACTTCGAGATTGGCCGCAAGCTTGCAGCGCTGCGCGAGGACGGTGTGTTGATTGTTGGCAGCGGCAATTTGGTGCACAATCTCCACACGTATGCGTGGGGACGTCACGACCCAGAACCGTTCGATTGGGCGATCCGCTTCGAGACCGAAGCAAGGGGCCTACTGCTCGCCGGAGACCCCAGGCCTCTTATAAACTACGAGACGCTCGGGAAGGAGGCTCTCCTTTCGGTTCCGACACCGGATCACTACTTGCCGCTGCTATACGTCATCGGAACGAGGCAACGCGACGACGTTATCACATTCCCCGTCGAAGGCGTTGATGGCGGATCCATTTCGATGCTAACGGTACGCGTTGGGTCGCAGGCGTCGTGACTCTTGGCCGACTGCGCATAGCAAAACGATCTGTCCGTGCCGCTTCAGAGCGCACGAAGGCGCAAATTCTTATCAATTTCTAAGCTTTCAGGCTTCCTCTTCATCCTCTCATGTCCGGCGGAAACGTTAGCGTGAATACGCGCGTAGTCAATAGAGGAGCGATTCGCTCTTAGCCCGACAAAAGCGAGGATCATCATGTTTAACCCCATCTCCGCACCACGGTTCCCCCGGCTCGCACTTTTCTTGTGCGGCCTTGCGATCGCGTTGAGCGCGTACGCCATGCCGGCGTCGGCCGCGTCGTATCAAGTGGTCCTGAACGGGGTGAACCTAGCGCTGTCGCAGGCGCCTGTCCAACGCGGCGGCCGGCTCTTCGTCCCCATGCGCTCGATCTTCCAGGGGCTCAGCGCGGGCGTCGCTAACGACAACGGCACGATCAATGCCACCGCCGGCACAAACACCGTTCAGGTGAAGATCGGCTCCAATCAGGCCGTCGTCGACGGACGCCAAGTGTTCCTTGACGCGCCGCCGTTCCTCGAGAATTCCATAGCGATGGTCCCACTCCGATTCGTGTCTGAAGCGCTCGGCGCCAATGTCGATTACAACAACCAGACGGGCGCGATCAACATCGCCGCCGCCAAGCCGGCCATCCCGAGCGGATCGATCATCAATGCGACGCTCGACACCGCGCTCTACACCAAGAACGCATACATCGGTCAGCCGGTCACGCTCACGGTGTCTCAGAACGCGCAAGACGCGCCGTCCGCACTCGCCGGCGCCACGATCTACGGCAAGGTGGTCGAAGCGCAGGCCGCCGCTCAAGGGACGAATCCGTCCGTGCAGATCGCAGTCGACTCGATCGCCCTTGCGAATAGTTCGGACCCGCAGCCCATCGCGGCCAAAGTGCTGAAGGTCGACCCCATTCAGGGCTCGATGATCGCGAAGGAGGCGGCTGGAACGCTCGGCGGTATGCTGCTCGGGAACTGGATCGGCAAGGCGATGGACAGCAATCAAGGCGGCCTCATCGGTGCGGTTGGCGGCTACATGCTGACTTCGAACAGCAAGGCCAATATCACGGTGCCGTCAGGCACGCCGGTGACGCTGGAGCTCACCGACCCGCTGCAGATTCAATAAGACGCCTCGAAGTGCCGCAAGGCGGCCCGAGTTCTACTCGGGCCGCCTTCTTGTGGCGCCCGCGGGGCTACCGCTCGTCGGTGGACCGGTGACGAACAGACCGTTCACGGCGTGGGCTTTCAGCAATCAGTTCCAAAATGCCAAGTATCCGGGATAGTCGCGGAAGTATTCCGCAACGGCGACGAATTTGCCATCTGCTAGTCTAAATACCAACACCTAATCGCCGTTCAGCGAATTTCCCTTGCGCGTTCCCGTCACCACAGCCTTTTTTGTAGGACCTCGAGGCAAGCGCGGGAGAACTGGCTCATCGTTCATGCGTTACGCGCCGCAACGGCGCGACCGGCTTCGCGGAACAGAAAAATCGAGGTTAAGCGTGTCCAAACTTCGCGTACACTGTTTCAGCATGTCCATCGACGGTTACGGGGCGGGCTTGCATCAGAGCCTTGAGAACCCACTCGGCGCTGGTGGACGTGAGCTACACGAATGGGTGTTCAAGACGCGCGCCTTCCATGCCATGGGCGGCGAAGACGGCGGCGGAACGGGCGTCGACAATGACTTTGTGGCCCGAGGTTTCGAAAATATCGGTGCATGGATCCTCGGCCGGAATATGTTCGGACCTGTGCGCGGCCCTTGGACGGATGATACGTGGAAAGGGTGGTGGGGCGAAACTCCTCCGTATCACACCCCGGTCTTCGTCCTCACCAATCATGCGCGCCCCTCACTAGCAATGAACGGCGGAACGACATTTCACTTCGTCACAGACGGAATCGAGAACGCGCTTGATCGTGCTCGGGAAGCCGCCGGAGGAAAGGACATCCGACTGGGCGGCGGGGTTGCGACGATTCGAGAGTATCTTCAAGCAAGACTCGTCGATGATATGCACTTGGCGTATGCCCCTGTCTTGCTTGGCTCCGGAGAATCTCTCTTCGAGGGGTTGGATGTGCCGGCGCTCGGATATCAGGTGCGAGCGCATGCGTCGACTGCCACGTCTTTGCATGTGATGATCGCAAAGAACTAGACAAACGGTCGGGTCGGCGACATCGATCCGACTGCTGTGTCTCTCGTCTACCGCATTTACCGCGACGGAGGGATGCTACGAGGCGTTCTAACCGGAGCGCCAAAACGTGAAGCCGGAATCCTTTGTGCTTATCAGCATGCCCCCGACATTTCCGTCGGTATCCTCCGCGAAGATAAATATTAGAATGCCATGGGTGAATGTTACGCGGTAGCGGTACGCGGTTCGGTTATGCCCGTCGTTGCTTACATACGATCGCTTGTCCACGAAGCGCATTGATTTGGGAATGCCGTACGGCTTTAGAATCTTTTGCGCAGCAAGCACCAGATTATTTCGGACAACCGGATTGGCAGGCGCATCCTTCGGCCCGCCGCCGAACTGACTCCAGTCCCAATCGCCGTTGATACAGCGATACAACCACTCGGCAGCGCGGGCCGGCACGCTACCGCGCTGATAATGACGCACCAACGCAGGTGCGATCGTTGGCGACGGTGTCACAAACGCGGACAAGGAGTTCTGGCGGCTGGAGCAACTTATGATCAATAGGAGAAGAGGCAATAGCCGCACATTCAAGATCCGCCGATTCCGTTTCACGGCGTGGCGCTCAATGAACCGTAACGCTGACGTCAAAGCGATTTCCGCAAGAATCCGATATCTCAATAATGGTCTTGCCATGCGCTACCGATGTTATGACGAACTGATGTGAACTTGTTCCGCGCTCGGCCGTCGCGACCGGCGGATTCGCGCTTACGGCTTTCCACGGTCCGCTATAGTTCGTCTCTTCAACGGTTACGATCTCACTCTGACCGGGCCCGGTCGCGATCCAGCCAGTTGGGATGACCGAGATTTGCCGAAGCACGTAAATTCCAACGGACTGAAGATGATCGGTGAACCACAGATTGCCGTCAGGACCAGTTATGATAGTCCACGGTTGGCCGCCGAACGAGGCCAAGGGATTCAAGTAGGTCAGCTCACCGCCCGTCGTGATTCTGCCCAAAGCACGGTCCGAAGCGCTTGTAAACCAAAGGGCATGATCCGGGCCAACCGTGATACTTCCCGACGGGCGAATGGTTGTCGGATATATGGTAGCCATGCCGCGTGGCGTCATCCTACCAACTGCCGACGCGCACGTGAACCAGATATTCTTGTCCGGCGTCGTCACGATTCCCAGCGGCGCGCATGGAATCGGATATGACGCGATCGCACCGCTGGAGGGCACGATTCTGGCAAGCTTCGAGGCCTGCGATTCGGCGAACCAAACACTTCTATCGGTGCCGGCGGTAACGCTCGTGATTCCAGGATTTCCGTTGAGGGCGTAGCGCGTCATAAGCCCGGCCGGCGTCAACTTACTGATATGCGCGCGACTGCCGAACCATATATTCCCGTCGGATCCCTCGGCAATGCCGTGCAGTCCTGAATCTTCGGCAACTGGATATTGGGTTGAAACGCCATCGCTCGTGACGACGTCGATCGCGTTCTTGCCATTGTCGGTCATGTAGAACTTGCGGTCTGATCCTACGGCTAGATCGCCGGGTTGATCGTCGGCCGCGAGCTCGATCGGGTGCTGGCTGCCGAATATCTCGACGCGGACCAGACTATGTCCGGCGGATTCCGTGAACCAAATGTGCCCGTCGGGGCCGATGGTGATCCCTTCTGGCGTCGTCGATGGAGGGTTATAAACCGGAAAGTAGACCCAGTCGGGCGGATTGCCATCTTGCAGCACGTTGACACGGACCGTCGTCTGGCTTACGGACGGAGATTGCATCGCGAACAAAGCGGGGAGCAGTGCGGCAATCAGCGCGAGAAGCGCAGCTTTCATTCGGCAACGGTCTCCAAGGTTTCCAGCAGTTCTTCTCCGTGCGTCTTCGACGAGGCGAAAAACAAACCCAGTTTACACTACGTTACCAAAGCCGGCGAAAATCGTAACTGTTGAGCTCAACAGTCGTAAGTGCAAAGAGGCGATTCCGTCGTTGGGCGGACAATTGTTCGATTGTGCCGGAATTCATCCGCCAATCGTCCGAAGACGAAATGATCCTCGAGTTCGTCAGAGCTGAGCTCGAATCACCGATACATCGGGATCGGTGCAAGATTCCGTCCGGATATACGCTCGCCGAGTTAGTCGGCCATCCCGATCTGAAGAATGCCGATCACAACGCCGCACGCTTGAGCATGCTTTTCTACCGGGGATACGCCACGCGGTCGTCGCTGTTCACAGGATTCCCGCGCGAAGTTGCGTGGACGCTGCACAGGTTCACATTAGCAGAAATCGGCTCATTCAAATATGCGAAGGTGCCGCCATGGTCGACCCTCGTCGATCACGACCGGCTTGTGAGCGAAGGCGCGATGGAGATCGAAAACGCTCGCGACCGCGCGCTCAGCCTCAAGGTGCCGGTCAAAGCGATATTGGACGTTCGCCGAAAGTTCGAGACCGGCAAAACCTTCTCCCGACTGATCGCCGCGGAAATCGACGGGTCGTATGTGATCGTCGAAGGCAACGCGCGGGCGACCGCATTTATCGGCTCGCGCGAAGATCGGCCGGTGGAAGCTATCGTGGGTCACGCCGACAATTTCAAGGATTGGCCGTTGCGCTGATCGCGCCGTCAGTGGGGTGCGACCGGCTACGCGGGTCCTGTGGCGATCGCCGGTCCGTCCGGCAATCCCCATTCCGCCCATGAGCCGTCGTACAGCGCCGAGCCGCGCACACCGAGCCGATAGAGCGCAAGCGACAATACGGCTGCAGACACACCCGAACCGCACATCGTCACGATCGGCCGCTCAAGATCGACACCTGCAGTTGAAAATGCTCGCCGCAATTCCGCCGTCGGCTTCATAACGCCCGTCGCCGGATCGATCAGATCGCCGAAGGGAACGCTCCGGCTGCCGGGTATGTGGCCCGATCGCCGGCCTGGCCACGGTTCCGCAACGGTGCCTTCGAAGCGCTCGCGGGCGCGCGCATCGACGATTTGCTCCGCCCGCTTTTCGACGTTCGCGAGAACCTGCCGCTTGTCGCGGACGAAAGCGGAGTCGAGAGACGAACGGAAACGGCCCGGCTCGGGTTTGACGAATCCCATTTCGGTGGGTCGGCCCTCGAGGAGCCACTTTTTCAGGCCGCCGTCTAGCACTTTCACTTTGTCGTGGCCGAAACTGAGAAACATCCACCACGCGCGCGACGCGCCGAGCCAGTTTCCAGAATCGTAGGCGATGACGAGATCGTCGTCCGATATCCCGAGCGATGAAACATCTCGAGCGAATTGCTCGGCGGCAGGATACATGTGCGGCAGCGAACTGGTGCGATCCGCAATCGCGTCGACATCGAAGAACACCGCGCGGGGGATGTGCGCCTTCGCATATTCGTCGACGGGGCGCGGCATCGTGCCCGGCATGGCAAACGACGCATCGACGATCCGGATGTGCGGGTCCTCGAGATGCCTCGCGAGCCAGTCGGTTGAGACGAGGGGGTCGTCGATCATAGCTTGATTGTGAACCTCATGTGAAATTCATGGATGGAGGCGGCGCGTTTGGATGTCGGGCGCCTCGATTTCGCCAGTCACTTCAAGGTGATCGACGCGCAGTCGTCCGACAGTCAGATCTCCGATGATCAACGATCGAAGTTTTCCGTCGAGAACCGATGCGCGTTTGATCGCGAGGCGTCCGATCGCGATCGTGCCGACGGCGAGAGCGCCGATCGCGAACGCACCGACCGCAAACGCTCCAACCGCCATCGCTATTCTTGGCTCGGGTCTTTTCATCGGATCACCTACTTCTCCTCAGGACGCTTGCATCCACGATTAGACTTGGCGTTTTTTCATTCAAGAGCAGAACGTCGAGCACGGCGTTATTTTTGCGCTCGGATGTCATCGCGCCCTCTAGCGCGTGTCGCAGGGCGCAATAGACCAAATTAAGAAATCGCCGACCGTCAAAGCAGGAAATCTCATCGCTCGAACTTTTTGAGGAAATTCAGACGCTATGAGACAGCTCGGAATAGCAGCCGCGATCACTGCGGCCGCGCTAGCGGCGATCACCGTGTCGGCGACGCCCGCGAGAGCTGCTGCGAGCCAGCAGCCGTCCGATTATGCGACCTTCACGCAGCAGGCGCAATCGCAACCCGGCCTCTTCACCATCTGGCGCAAGGATGGCCGAGTCTATCTCGAGCTCAAGCCGGATCAGTTCGATCACGATTACATCGAGTCGATCGTCCCCGGCAACGGCGCCGGCGGCTGGTTCATCGTGTGGGGCAATACGGATCATCTCCCGGCGATGCTCGTGCGGTTTCAGCGGATCGGAGACAAAGTGGCAATCGTCTGGCCGAACACGAGCTTCGTCGGCACGCCAGGCACGCCGCCCGCGCGCGCGATTGAACGGAACTTTCCGCAATCGGTCGAGGGCATCGGTTCGATCGTCGCGACCGACCCCGTATCCGGCGACGTGATCTTCGACGCATCGCCGCTGCTCGATGATGAACTCGACCTCGCCGACATCATCAATCCCTCGTTAAACCTCACACACGGCGATCAGTACAAGCTGGACGACAGCCGGACGTTCTTCGGCCCGACCAAAGCGTTTCCAAAAAACGTGCTGATCGAGGCGGATCAGACCTGGGCGACATCGACGCCGCACGTCATCGACACGGCGCCCGACGCGCGCAGCGTGCAGATGCGCATCGAGTACAATTTCGCTGAATCGCTCGGCGACGCGGATTACGTACCTCGCTATGCGGACGATCGGCTCGGGATCTACGACGATATTTATCTGCAGTTCGATCACGATCATCAGGTCGAGCGAAAACTGCGCTATTTGATCCGCTGGAATATGCAGCCGTCGGACCCGTCGAAATCGATCTCGCCTGCGAAGCATCCGATGATCATCTATATCAGCAACACCGTGCCCGAGCAATATCGGCCGGCCATCCGCGGCGCGGTGCTCGAGTGGAATGCGGCGTTCGAGCGCATCGGCATCAGCAATGCCGTTCAAGTGCGCGATCAGCCCGACGATCCGTCATGGGATCCGGACGACATCCGCTACAGCGTCATCCGCTGGGTCACCGAGTGGCAGCCGTCATTCGGCGCCGACTCGCAGACGCTGTACGATCCGCGCACGGGCCAAGAGTTTCGGACGGGCATCTTGCTGAGTGCCGATGCCGCCGGCCTGAACAATTGGCGTTATTTCATCCAGCCGAACGACAATGGAACGCAGGAAGACTCAACCGTCTCGTCAGCCGAAGATGCATTCGTTGCGCAGGATCGGATGTTCGGGGCACTCGCGCTCGACCTGATGAACCCGCAATGGGGCGATCGTCTGCCGGACTGGTATGTCGATGACGCGATGCGCTCGACCGTGCTGCACGAGATGGGCCATAACATGGGGCTGCAGCACAACTTCATCGGGTCGGAGGCATATTCGGCCAAGGACCTGCAAAGCAAAGCCTTCACGACGAAGTACGGTACCGTTTCGTCGGTCATGGAATACGATCCGATCAATATCTGGCCGAAGGGCACGAGCCAAGGCACGTATTTCATGGACACGCTCGGGCCATACGATTACTACGCCATCAAATGGGGCTACGCGCGCATTCCTGGCGCGTCGACGCCCGACCAGGAATGGCCGACGCTCGAACGGTGGGCGCAAGCATGGTCGGATCCGCGCTATCGCTACGGTTCGGATGAGGACGTCTCGTGGGGCGACGGCCACGCGGTTGATCCTCGCGTGCAGACGGGCGACCTGACCAACGACAACCTGGCGTGGGCCGCCGTGCAGTTCGACCTCACGCGCGGGCTCATGCGCACGCTGGACTCACGCGAGCCGCGCGTGGGCGAGCCGTACGAGTTCGAGCGCAAAGCGTTCAGCGTTCTGTTCAACAAAGAACAATCGCTGGCGCGGATCGGCGAGAACTACATCGGCGGACAATATTTGTCGCGCGCACATCGCGGCGATGCGGGCGCGCAACCGCCGATCGTGCCCGTGCCGCGAGCCGAACAAGAGCGAGCGCTGGCGCTGCTCGATAAGTATGTCTTCGCGAGCAGCGCATGGAACGTCTCACCGACGCTGCTGAGCCATCTTGGATATTCGGAATGGTCAGGCTACGGTTACGTGAGTTGGACCGGCTACGGCAATCTGCCGTTCTGGGCGTACAATCCGCCGGCGCAGCACGACTATTCGATCGTCGACGCGATCGGCGAATTCCAACAGCAAGCGCTCAATGCGATGTTCAAGCCGGCAGTGCTCGATCGGCTCGTGCGCAATCCGCTCGAGTCGCCGGGCGGTCCGACGCTGACGGTGGACGACCTATTCGATCACATGCAGGCGACGATATTCGGGGACCTAAACGCCAAAAACGTACGCGACATCCCGGTGCTGCAGCGCGAGTTGCAGGCGCGCTATGCGCGTCTGCTCATCTCGATCGCCACCGCTCCTACGCCGGGCACGCCGTTTGCGGCGCAAGCCGCTGCACGCGCCAAGCTCGACTCGTTGGCATCTTCGGTTTCGACGTCGCTACGGTCGACGTCGCTCGATGGCGACGCGCGCGCGCATCTCGAGCTGCTACGCTCGCTCGTCGCAACGGCGTTGAAGACGTAGAATATAGGGCGGCCCTTTACGGCCCGCCGGCGGACCATAAAGGTCCGCCCTACATAGCGGCGGACCATAAAGGTCCGCCCTACATAACGAGGGCCGACTAGCGTCGGCCCCTTCAGATCAGCTCGTCAGATACATCATGGCGGGGCGGTGGAGAAGCCGGTAGGGAGCGGTTGAGGAACGGTGCGGCGCACGCTGAACTCGATGCGGTCGTGCGCGCGTCCGGCGATTGCCTCTAACGCGAAACGCCCCGGACGCAGGCGCCAGATGGCGCTCGCGCTACCGTTTGAGGATAACTGCGAACCGTCCAATCGCCACCGAACCGTCGCATCCTTTGGCGCCGCAGCCTGGAATTCGAGCGCCTGGGCTCCGGTCGTTTCAGTCGCGGAGTCCGCGACGTGTAAGGCAAACGTGTCGCCGTCGCGCGGGAAGACGATGTGCACACCCGAGACGACGGGCGCAGACGTGAGCGTCACAGCGGTGCGAACGCCTGGCCCGCAGCAAGGCAACGGCCGCGTTGCAAAGTACGCGGCGAGATCCTGCGGATACAAATATTCCAAGACGGTGGCGGGGCACGTCGGTCCCGGAATGGCGCCGGTCGTGGCGCAGATCGGCTCGCGGACGAGGCCCGAAGGGGGAGCGAACGGGTAAGGATCGTGTCCTTCGTGCAGATGCAGCATGATGCAATTCCAGAGCGGCGCGGCTCCCGTCACCCCGGAGACGTTGCGCATCGGCCTGCCGTCGAAGTTGCCGACCCAGACACCCACCGTGTACTCGGTCGTATAGCCAACCGTCCACGTATCGCGATAATCCGATGACGTGCCAGTCTTCACGGCGGCGGGAAACGGCGGCGCGAGCATCGAGTCGACGCCGAAAGACGCGGCGCGCGCGTGCGCGTCGGCCAGCATGTCGGTGACAAGTGCCCAGCTGGGTGCGTCGCCGATGAGATCGTCCACAGCGGGAGCGGCGGCGCTGCCTTCGATCGTGCGCAGCGAAACGGCGGCGCCGCCGCGTGCGGCTGTGAGATACGCGTGCGTCAGCTCCCACAAACTCACTTCACCCGACCCAAGTGTCAGACCGAGCCCGTAGTATTCGGGCGGATGATTGAGATGCGAAAAGCCGAGCGCGTGCAGCCGGTCGAGAAACGATGCGACCCCGATGGACGAGAGAACTCGGACCGCAGGCACATTGAGGGAGTCGGCAAGTGCGATTCGCACGCGCACCGGGCCGAGATAGTCACCGGAGTAATCGCTCGGACTGTAGAGCTCGCCGCCGGGTATCGCGTAATACGAAGGGACGTCCTCGAGAATCGTGTTGGGATGGATCGACCGCGCTTGCAGTGCGAACTGGTAAAGGAAGGGTTTCAATGTCGAGCCGGGTTGGCGCAGGCTCTGAACCCCGTCGTTGCTGCCAAGGGCCGCTCGATCGAAATAGTTCGCCGAGCCGGCGTACGCGAGGACATCTCCGGTCCGGTTGTCCACGACGAGTGCCGCGGCTTGGTGTGCGTCGTGCCCGGCAAGGTCTAAAGTCGTCTGACGGACTTGCGCCTCGACAAACTCTTGCAGCGGGCGGTCGAGTGTGGTTCGAACGCGCGACGTGCCGGGCGGCAGCGCTGAAGCGACGTAGAAGAGGAAATGCGGCGCCGCGACGATGCCGCCCCCGCGCGGGCGAAGTGAGATATCCTCAGCACTCGCCGCGGACGCTTGCGACTGCGTGACATATCCGTCCGCGACCATGCGCCCGAGCACGTAGGACTGGCGTGCACGAAGGGCCGCCAGCTTGTCGTACGGATCGAGGCCGGTCGGATCGTTCGGCAACGCGGCCAGGAGACTCGCCTGCGCGAGGTCGAGGCGAGCCGCCGTCGTGTCGAAGTAGGTGCGTGAGGCAGCCTCTACTCCATAGACGTTCCCACCCATTGGGAGACGGTTGACGTAGGCCTCAAGGATCTGGGAGCGGTCCGAGCCTGCCGCGATCCGCCACGCCCCCCAGATCTGCGCGGCCTTGCCTGCGACCCCTTCGCCGCTCGGCCCGAGCATGCGCGCGAGCTGCATCGTGATCGTCGACGCGCCGCTGACCACCTTGTGTTCTCGAAGCAGCTGCCATGCGGCACGGATCGCCGCCGCTCCGTCGAGCGGACCGTGATGCCAGAAACGACCGTCTTCGGCGGCGACGATCGCATGGACGAAGTCCGGCGCGACCTGGCCGAGGGGCACGTACGCCGTGTGTTCCTGGTCGCGCGAGAGCACCGTGCCGAGCGGCAGACCATTGCGATCGAAGAAGTCCACGGCCGGCGTGTCTGCCGTAAGCGCCGACGCACGGATCGGCGCGACGTACGGGATGAGTCGTAGAACGGCGCACGCAAGGGCGGCGAAGAACGCGATGCGGATGCCCGGGCGGCGCGTAAACGCGAACAGACGAACGAGGAATGTGCGCACGTGCTCAAGCATCTCAAAGGTACGCGCGGATGTCGCGATGGATTCGCATGGACGGACGGTTAGTCATGCAGACGATCGGCGTCGCTTACGTGCCGGTACGACGTATACGCATCGGCGTCTTTGCCGTGTTGGCCGTCGCCTTCGCCGGCGGCTGCGCGCATCGCGCAGTGCCGTTGGCCGCCGTGGCGCCGCTGCCGGCGCCGTCGGTCGCGCCGTGGATCGAACAGATCAGCCCGCTCGGGCAAGCAGACACGCTTTCACAGATCCGCATCATCTTCAAGTCGCCGATCGTTCCCGTCACGAGCATCGAAAGCCCGGCGACGCAGAGCGTGCTCGCGAAATTCTCCGTGGAGCCTGCTCTTGCAGGCCATTTCCGCTTGCTCACGCCGCGCATGGTCGGATTCCAAGCCGATGCCGCCATTCCGATGGCCACGCGCGTGAAGGTCACGCTGGCCGCCGGACTTGCAGATCTCTCGGGTCACACGCTGACGTCCGATCTCTCATGGACGTTCAACACGCAGCCGGTCACGCTGACCAATCTTCCAGGCACCGCGGACGACGGCTCGCCGCAAGACGAGCCGACGCCGAGCGCACTGAATCCCGTGCTCAAAGTTCGCGCCAACACCGAACTCGATATCGAGTCGTTACGCGACCATACCACACTGTCAGCCAAAGGCGGAACGTCCGTTCCGATCGACGTTGAACGCGACACCTCGACACCGGGTCCGGATTCGGGCGACGGAGACACGAGCGATTCGACGACGGCCTTTGACGCATCGCAGAATTCGTGGAACTACACGATCGCGCCGCGCTCCGATCTTGCCAAGGGCACGCACTACTCGCTAAAATTCTTGCCGGGCATCGCGCCGGCGAACGGCAATCTCCCGAGCACCGATACGTTCGTCGGCCAAGTCGTCACCTATTCGCCGCTCGCGCTGCAGAAAACAGAGATAACCGGCGAGCCGAACGCCGAAGGGCCTGCCGGCAGATTCGTCAACGGAATCATCCAGCTCGATTTCAATAACCCGCTCGATGCCGCATCGGCGAACACAAATGTGACCGTACAACCGGCGCCATCCGATCCGAAAAGCCTCGTCTACGCATACGACGGCGACAACACGATCGGAATCAATCCCGCGGTCTTGAGCCCGGACACGGCCTACACGATCACGATCCACGCGGGCCTGAAAGACCAATTCGGTCAGACGCTGGACAAAGATGTGACGGCGCACTATCGGTCCGGCGATCTCGCCGGGGACATCTGGGCCGCACAGGATTTCCATATCTTCCCGATCGGCACCGGCCTGCGGCTGGACATCGCAACGGTCAATCTGCCGAAATCCGGCTTCCGCGCGGCATATCGAGCGCTCACGCCGGACGACCTTGTCTGGTTCGATCCGTCCGGGAGCAACGTGTCGACGATTCTCCCCGACGATTCCGCGTGGTCGACGGTTCCCGTGACCGGACAGCGCAATCAACTCGTGACTACGTCGGTGCCGATCGAAGACCGCTTGGGAAGCAAGAGCGGCGTGCTTGCATACGGCATCGAAGCCGACACGAATCAATACCACGACGACGGAGGGACCAAATGGCGGACGCGTCAGATGCTCGGCGTCGTCCAGCTCACCGACCTCGGTGTCTTCGCGCAGTTCTTTCCGGCGCAGGCAATCGTGCGCGTCAATCATCTTTCCGACGGCGCACCGGCAAGCGGCGCGACCGTGCAGATCTACCGCTCGTATTCGTCATACGACAGCACGATCGGAAGTCTGACGAGTCCGTGCGCGGTCGGCGCGACCGATGCCACCGGCGTGGCGCGATTCGGGAGCGCCGCGATCGCGGAGTGCATGTCCGGTTACGTCTCGACGAACACGGATACGGATCAAGCGCCCGACCTCCTGACCGTCGTCCGCACGAACACCGACTGGTCGTACGTCCGCACGCTTTCGTACGACGGTGCGTGGCAAGACGGCCTCGACGGCGATTGGGGTCAAGGCCGTCCACAATCGCGCGGCGCGATCTATACGGATCGTCAGTTGTATCAGCCCGGCGAAACCGTCAAGATCGCAACGGCGGCGTTCGCGCTTGCCGGCGGCCAGCTCAAACGTGAGACCGGCGCACAATTCCGCGTCGCGCTCGACGATCCGAACGGCAATCACTCGCTCGTCGGCACGGCGACCGCCGATTCGTTCGGAAGCTTCAGTCAGTCGCTCACGCTCGCGCAGAATCAGCCGCTCGGATATTACGCGCTCACCGCAACCGGCGATGACGGCGTCACGATCACCGGCGGTTTCCGCGTGGCCCGGTTCCGCGCGCCCAATTTCAAAGTCGCGCTGACGCTTGACAAGTCGTATGCACAAGCTGGGTCGACGGTAAACGCGACCGGGATGAGCACGTACCTGTTCGGCGCGCCCGTGCAGGGCGGCAAGACGCAAGTGTTCGTCACGCGCGCACAGATGTCGCCCGCGCCGAAGGGCTGGGACGCCTATAGCTTCGGGCCGCAATGGTTCTGGCCGGACCAGCCGCCGACCGTGACGAGCGATGTTCTCCAAGCCAACGGAACCGTCGACCAAAGCGGCGCGAGTTCGCAAGCGGTGAGCGTTGCGGCCGACCTTCCGTACCCGATGTCGTATCGCGTCGATCTGCAGACAACCGACATCTCCAATCTTTCGGTTGCGGATTCCCAATCGTTCACGGCCCTGCCATCGCTTTCGCTCATCGGATTGAGCAACGACTGGGTCGCCACGGCCGGCAAACCATTTTCCGTGCACGTCGTCGTCGTGGACCCGGACGGGAAACCGCTCGCGGGCAAAGCCGTTCATCTCGACCTGCAATCCATGAAATATATCTGGGCCGGTCAGATCGTGGAAGGCGGCGAGGCTCCGCAGGACCGCGTGATCTATTCGAGCGTGGCGTCGACGGACGTGACGTCTAGCGACTCGGATCAGACGGTTTCGCTGACTGCGCCGGCATCGGGTTCGTACCGCATTCGCGCGAATCTCGGCGGCGCGACATCGGAGGCAACCGCGTCCGACAGCATCATCTACGTGGCCGGCGACGAGCCGTATTCGTGGGGCAGTGAGAACCAGTCCGGTCTCAACGTCAAGCTCGACAAGAAGACGTATAAGATCGGTGACACCGCAACCGCGCTCATCGAGTCGCCATATCCGCGCGGTCAACTTTACTTCGCGGTCGTGCGGCGCGGCGTCATCACGTCGCAGATGTTGCAAGTGAGCGGGAGCGCGCCGCGAGTCTCGTTCCGCGTGACGCCGGACATGCTGCCGAATGCCGCGGTCGAGGCGGTGCTGGTCCGCCAGGGCGCGGCCCTCGCGAGTCTGGCTTCGGGGAGCCTCGACAGTCTTGCGCGCGCCGGTTTCGCGCCGTTTGAGACCGATGTGAGCGCGCATCATCTCAATCTCAAACTGCGCTTGGGCTCCGCGACCGTCCAGCCCGGGCAAGAGCAGAGCGTCGCTCTTTCACTGCTCGATGCCGACGGGAAGCCGGCGAGCGGTGAATTTGCCGTCATGGTCGTGAACGAGGCGATCCTGCAATTGACCGGCTACCGTCCTCCGGATCTGCTGAAGACGGTGTTCGCCGATCAGCCGATCTCCACGCGGTTCTCAGATAATCGCGCCGACGTCGTGTTGAGCAAACAGAAACTCGCCGGCGAAAAGGGCTGGGGCTACGGCGGCGGTTTGAGCAGCGGCGCAGCCGGCACGCGCGTGCGCACGAATTTCCAACCGATCGCGTACTTCAACGGCGCCGTCCGCACCGACGCAGCCGGACACGCGCGCATCTCGTTCACGCTGCCCGACGATCTCACGACGTGGCGCGTGATGGCGGTGGCGATCGGTGCGCCCGGATCCGCGGGTGCGCCCGATCCACTGACGTTCGGTTCCGGCGACACGACGTTTATCGCAAACAAACCGCTCGTCACGAACGCACTGCTGCCGCAATTCGCCCGCCCGGGTGACGACTTCCAAGGGGGCGTGAGCATCACGAACTCCACAGGCGCAGTAGCGCAAGCGACCACGACGCTTGCTCTGACAGGGCCGCTGGCGCTCGTCGGGTCGTCGGCGACGCAGACCGTGAGCGTGCCGACCGGCACGAGCGCATTCCGTTCGGAAATGCGCATAACGGGCCTGGGCACATCCACGGTTCGTTATGACACCCGGCTTGGCGCGTCGTCCGATGCATTCTCCGTGCCGCTCGACATCGTGGGCAACGCGGTGATGGAGTCGACCGCCGACACCGGCTCGACGCAATCGCGCGCAACAGTACCCATCGAAGTCGGCACGGATGTGGCCCGCGACGCGGGCGGCCTGGACGTCACGCTCGCAAGTTCGCTCGTGCCTCTTGTCGCCGGCACTGCCGCCGACGCAGGCGACTTCGACGACCTACTGCCGTTTGCCGAGCCGGCCGCGAGCCGCCTGCGCATGGTCGCCGACATCGCGGTCATCGAGAAGAAGTACGACCAGTCGATTCTCAACGTGGCCGTGACCGGTCAAGCCATTCTCGCCATAAACGAACTCAAAGCGCTCCAGCAGAGCAACGGCGGCATCGCAGAATGCCCGTGCGGCAGCCGTGCCGCACCGCTCGTCAGCGCGTATGCGGGCTCGGCGTTGGGGCGTGCGAGAGATGCGGGTCTCGCCGTCGATGCCGCGCTCGTGCGCGGCTTGACGGGCTATCTGCAATTGAACCTCGCCAATCCGTACGACGACTACTGCAAGTCGGACGCGTGCGCGGCCGAGCTGCGTTTCGCGGACCTGCAAGCGCTCGCCGCGCTGGGCGACCGGCGAACGGATTTCTTGCCGATGATCTATGCCAACCGCGATCAGTTGGGCGATGCGACCCGGCTCGCGCTCGCGCGCTATCTCTCGCAAACGCCCGGCTGGGATTCGCAAGCCACGGCGATGAGCGATGCGTTCGAAAAGAACGTCTATATCACCGCGCGCGGCGCGGCGATCGGTCTCGCGCCCGAGTCGCAGTGGTACGATTCGCAGACGTCGGTGCAGGCGCTGATGCTTCGCTTGCTCGTCGTGCGCTCCGCTCCCACCGATCTGCAAGACAATGCGCTGCGCAGCCTGCTCGGTATGCGGCGCAACGGCTCGTGGGGCGACACCTTCAACGATGCCGAAGCCCTCGATGCGATCGTCGATTACGGTGCCGCACAGGATCCGGCGCCGGCCTTCACCGCGATCGCCGCGCTTGGCGGCGCGAACATCGCGAGCGAAACCTTCAACGGGTATGTCCGGCCGCTTCGGAGCGCACACGTTCCGATGGCAACGATCCCGGCGGGCAAATCCGAACTCAGCCTGAGCGTGACCGGCACCGGAACGCTGCACTACACGGTCGCGTATCAATACCGCCCGAGCGAGGGCCAACCCGGCGTCCTCGCCGGCTTGCGCGTGCTCCGCGAAGTGCGCGCCGCGAATCAAGACCAAGTGCTTGCCTCGATCGGACTCAGCGTACCCGCGCAGCCGATCTCACTGCCGGCGGCGAACGTCTTCGACGTCGGGCTGCAGATCATCACCGATCACTTCGTGGATCACGTCGTCATCGAAGACCCGCTGCCGGCCGGGTTCGAGGCGGTCGACGCATCGTTCGCCACGTCGACTCCTTACTTCCAGGCGAAGGGCGACCCGTGGCAGATCGACTACCAGGTGATCGATCGCGACAAGATCAGAGCCTTCGCCACGACGCTGCCGCCGGGGATCTACGATATCCATTATCTCGTGCGCACTGTGACGCCGGGAACGTTCGTCTGGCCGGGCGCGCGCGCGTACCTGCTCTATTCGCCTGAAGAATTCGGCCGAACGGCATCCGCGCAACTGGTTGTGACGACCCGATGATCGGGCGACCGAAAAAAGCCGCCGTGAATATCGTCATCGGGATCGCGGCGGCGATTGCGTTGTCGGGCGCCGCCGGTTCGAGGCCTTCAGGCGAGACCGGCGGGCCACATCCCTATCCGGCGGTCGCCGCACTGCCGGCCCCGTCGCTGCCGCCGTGGATCGTCCAGCTGAGCCCGACGCAGCAAGCGGATCCCCTCGCGCAGATCCGCGTGCGCTTCAATGCGCCGGTGATCCCACTCGAAGAGATCGAGAGCGCGCAGACGCAGGCCGCGCTGAGTCATTTCACGATCACGCCCAAACTGCCGGGCACCTGGCGATTCGTCACGCCGCGCATGGTGATCTTCGAAGTGAATCGTTCGATGCCGCTCGCGACGCGTGTCCGCGTCACCCTGACCGCCGGACTCACCGACCTGGACGGCGATCGGCTCGCGCGAGATCTTTCGTGGACGTTCAACACCGAACCGATGTCGGTCAGCACGCCCGATCCCGGCCCATATAGCCTGCATCCCGATCTGTACATCGGTACGAGCGCACTTGCCGACCTCGATTCCCTGCGCCGGCGCGTTCGGATGGTGAACGAACGAAGCGGCGCCGAAATCGCGATCACCGTGGAGCCGCAGCCGTCGAGCAGTCCGACCCTTCCTCGGCCGTACCTCAGCCGGATCATCCAACCGCAAGAGCAGTTTCAAGCGACCGACGAAGGCGGCACGTACGATGTCAAGCCGAAAAGCGCACTGGCAAAGGACACAGCATACCGACTGATCATCGCACCTGGGATTTGGCCCGCATTCGGCAATCTGCCGTCGAGCGTTCGCTACGTCGCGCGGGTGCGGACATTTAGCCCGCTCGCGCTCGAATGGTCCGGGTACAACGGGGGGGCAAGCGATCGATATCGCGCGACCCAGCGCTTCGCACAAGGCACGCCGGCGGTCCGATTCAACAACGCCGTGGACCCCGATTCGGCAAGGCGGGCGATTCAGATCTTGCCGGCACCGACGCCCCGTCATGGGACTTCGGACGCATTTGAGTTCGGCGGACAGAACATAACGCTCGATCCCTGGGCGCTCAAACCTGCCACGAAGTACACGGTCACAATCGGTGCCGGGCTCAAAGACGTGTGGGGTCAAACACTCGGTAAGGCGATCACCCTGACCTTCACGACAAGCGACATCGCGGCGGATTTCTCGACCATTGCGGGCTGGCGCGTCTACCCCGCGACGCTCGGATTCAAGCTTCCGGCCAATGTCATCAGTTTGCCGAACGATGCGTATCAGGATTCGTTCAACCCGCTTGCCGCGACAACGCTCGTCTATGCGATGTACGACGGGATGCCGATGTACGACTGGAACAACCCCGGTGTCTCACCGCGCGGCCTTCCAAGCATCATGACCTGGCCGGATCTCACCGCCGCGGGCTCCCGAAACACGCAGACCGCGCTTGACCTCGATCTTAGTCGTCATCTGGGCTCACAGTACGGCGTCCTCGCGTACGGCATGTCGGCAAAGATACCCGGTACGCTCTACGATATGCCCGACTCCCGCGTGGTCACGTTCGGCCGCATCAACGTGACCAATCTCGGTGCATTCGTGCAGATCATGCCCGGCGAAGCGATAGCGCTCGTGCATAGGCTTAGCGACGGAGCGCCGGTCGCGGGAGCGCGTGTGGACCTGTATATCAGACGGAACAGCATGACGGCGAAGCCGCCGACGCCTTGCGCTACGTTCCTCACCGACGGCGATGGCGTCGGGCGCATCGACGCGCGCTACGCCCGCCGATGCGCGCCGTGGCACGATGTGCAGCGCGGCGAAGAATCGTGGGGACCGGCGATGCTCGCGGTGGTACGCGCCGGAAGCGATTGGACCGTCGCCGATCTTGGAACGGGCGAATACGGGTCGGATCCGTTCAACTTCGGTTGGGACTCGCAGCCGATCCGCTCGCTTGGCTCTCTGTTCTCGGATCGCGGTCTTTACCAACCCGGCGAGAAAGCATCGTTCGAAGGCTACGCGTTCTACTTGCAGGACGGAGCGTTGCATCGCGATGAGGGAACCCGATACGCCCTTCAGCTTCGCTATCCCGATGGCACGACGCACGATCTCGGCAACCGCACCACGGACGATTTCGGCATGTTCGCCGTTGACACGGTCGTGCCGGCAAGCGCCGACGTGGGGAACTACACTCTGACCGCCACCAGCCCAGCTGGAGTCGCGCTGACGTGCGATATCACCGTCGCCGAATTCAAGGCGCCGAATTTCAAAGTGGAGCTGTCCGTCGATAAGCCGATCGTCGTCGCGGGCGGAACCGTCACGGCCGCAGGACAGAGTGACTACCTCTTCGGTCAGCCGGTCGACGGCGCGCGGACGAGCCTGAACGTCACGCGATCGCAGACGCAGTTCGTGCCGCACGGCTGGGAGACTGCTCCCTATTCGTGGGGGCCGCAATATTATCCAATGCCGGCGCCGACTCCATCGAATGGAGTATTGGCGACCACCGGCACGACAAACGCGCTTGGCGCGATGCTGCAGACAATCCGGGTCGCGAACGATCTCCCGTTCCCGATGTCGTACAACGCCGAACTGACAGTGAGCGATGCGTCGAACCTCGCAGTAGCGGCGCACGTTTCATTTGATGCACTGCCGACGCCGATTCAGATCGGTATGAACGCCGACTATCTCGTGGCCGCCGGTAAACCGATGCGCGTCGCGATCGTCGCGACGGATATCGCGGGCACGCAACTCGCAGGTCGCAGCGTCCGCGTGACGCTCTCGAAGATCGCGTGGGATAAGAACGACCGAGCGTATCTGGTGTCCGGACCGGAAGCGCGGATCACGACGCCTGCGACGCAAAGCGCTCAGGCGCAGCTCATCCCAAAATCGCCTGGTTGGTATCGCCTCTCCGCGAATATCGAGGGCGCGACGTCGCACGCCGGTGCGACCGATCGCGACGTCTGGGTGTACGGCCCCGGCGAAGTGGACTGGGGAAACAGCACCGATACGCGCGGCGTGCAGCTACAGCTCGATCGAAATTCGTACGAACCCGGAGACCGCGCAACCGTGCTGGTCAAATCGCCGTATGCCGAGGCGGACCTCTATGTCGCCGTCATCCGCCGCGGCACTTTATGGCGGGCATTCGAGCACGTGAACGGAAGCGCGCCGACACTGTCGTTCAATGTCGATTCTGCGATGGTGCCCGGTGCGCAGATCGAAGCAGTGCTGGTTCGGCGCGACAAACCGATTGAGTCATTCAAACCGGGAAGCGTCACAAGTCTCGTGCGATTTGGTAGCGCGACGCTTAACGTCCGCTTGGATCGCCGCTATCTTAAAGTCTCTGTCAAGCCGCAGCTCGACCAGCTGCTGCCGGGCAGCATGCAAACGCTCGAACTGCAATCGAACGATTTTTCCGGCAAGCCCGCGTCAGGCCGGTTCACGGTGGTAGTGGCCGACGAATCGGTCATTCAATTGACCGGTTACCGCCTTCCGGATCTCGTGCAATCAGTGTACGGAGGGTGGCCGGTCAGCGCGGTCGCGGGCGACAACCGGCTCGTGACTGACTTGGTGCAGCCGAAAGCGGCCAAACTCGATCAGCCTTCGCCTCCGATGACGCCGTTCGGCGTGCTCGGGCGGGCCGCCACGGCAGATCAATATGCTGTTCCCGCGATGACGCTCGGGAAAGTCACGGTTGCCAACGGCGGAGCTGCGCAGGGTCCAGCCGCCCCGGTGCGCCTCAATTTCCAGCAGCTTGCATACTTCAACGGCGACGTTCAAACGGATGCGACCGGGCACGCGCAAGTCTCGTTCAAGGTCCCCGACAATCTGACGACCTGGCGCGTGCTTGTCGTAGCCGCAGCGCAGACTCCGAGCGATGATCCAACGAACTTTCGCTTCGGCAACGGCGACGCGACGTTCATCGTCACGAAAGCGCTGCTCGCCAACCCGCTTCTGCCGCAGTTCGCGCGCCCTGGAGACGTCTTTGCAGGCGGGATCGCCACGAACAACACGACGGGAACCGTCGGTACGCTGCTCGTCAACGGCACGCTGACCGGCGATCTGTCGTTCGATACGAACGGTCAGGCCAGCCAGACGGTGAGTGCGCAATTCCCGGCCACCGGCGGAACGCAATCAGTGCGTTATCCGATGCTCGCCGGCGCGATCGGGTCGGCGACCGTCGAGTTCCATATCGCTCTCGGTCCGAACGGCGATGCGTTCCGCGTGCCGTTCACCGTTCGGCCGCTGGACATCACGGAGTCGGTCGTCGAAACGGGAGTAACGGCGGCCGAGGCGGCGATCGGGCTCGACGTCGATCCGGCCGTCAATCCGAACGCCGGGGGCTTGCAGATCACGATGGCCAGCACGTTGCTGCCTGAGATCATCGTTCCGGCGAAGAACACGTTCCTCTTCGAGTACTTGCCGTTCGCCGAACCGCTTTCGAGCAGGATCATGGTAGCCGCCGATCTGCAGCTGCTCGGCAAGAAATACGGACAGACCGCCGTGGGCATCGACCCAGTCGCAGAATCAGCGGCCGATCTCATCGCGCTCCAGAAGCTGCAGCAGATGGACGGCGGCTTTGCCTGGTGGCCGGGCGAGGGTGAGTCGGATCCGCTGCTGACCGGCTATGCTACGCAAGCGCTCGGCCGGGCACAGCAAGCCGGGATCGTTGTGGACGCCGGTATGGTTTCAGCCGCCCGCGGCTATCTCGAGGCGCGCCTCGAAGATCCGGATCCCCGCGGCTTCTGCAACGGCAATGATGCGTGCGTTGAACGAATGCGCTTCGAAGCGATGCTCGGTCTTTCGCAACTCGGCGAGACTTCGGACAAACATCTCGACAGCGTTTACAACGTTCGCGGCGATTTCGACCTGGTGACGCAGATCGAACTAGCGCGCTACATGACGGCATTGCCTGCATGGAAACCAAAAGCCGACGCGATGGCCGCCAAGATCCAGGAACTCGTCTACGAGACCGGGCGTTATGCCGTGCTCAACGTACCTGACGACATGTGGTGGTTCGATTCCATCACGAAAGGTCAGGCCGAGACGGTCCGCCTGTACGTCGCAGAGCGCTACGATCCGGCGATCATCGATCGCATGGTGCGCAGTCTGCTCGCGCTTCGGCGCAAGGGATCGTGGGCGAACACCTACGACGATGCGCAAGCGTTGAACGCGCTCATCGACTATGCTGCGCTCGAACCGGAACCGCCGGCGTTCTCGGCGACGGCAACGCTTGCCGACAAGCAGGTCGCTTATGCACCGTTCCGAGGCTACAAGAATTCGGTGCAGGACAGCTTCGTGCCGATCGCTCAGATGCCGCGCGGCCCGAGCGTGCTGTTGCTGCATAAGGACGGTACAGGCACGCTGCACTACATCGTATCGTACTCGTATCGACTGAGCGGCGCGCAGCCGGGAATCGAAGAGGGATTGCTCGTCACGCGCGACGTGCGCGCTGCGGGCAGCAGCGCCGTCATAACGCACATGGGCTTGGCGAAGCCGTCGAGCGCGACGTCGCTGCCCGCCGCTCGGGTCTACGACATCGGCCTCACGATCGTAGCCGATCATCCCGTGAATCAAGTCGTGATCGTCGATCCGCTGCCCGCGGGCATGGAGGCGGTCGACACGTCATTTGTCACGACGCCGCAATCGCAGACGGCGATGGCGGGTTCGTGGCAGATCGACTATCAGCAGATCCATGCAGATCGTGTGGTCGCGTTTGCAAACTACCTCGCGCCAGGCGTCTACACGATGCACTATCTCGCCCGGACGGTCACGCCCGGTTCCTACGAATGGCCTGGGACCCAAGCCTTCTTGGAATATGCGCCCGACGAGTTCGGCCGCTCGTCGTCTTCGTCGCTGACGGTAACGCCATAGATGTGGGGCGGGCATCTATGGCCCGCCGGCGGACCGTAAAGGTCCGCCCTACATCGGCCGTTCACATGTCCGAAGGGGCCGACGCTAGTCGGCCCGCGTTATGTTTGCCGGGCCGACTAGCGTCGGCCCCTTCAGAGAGTCGATGAGTCCCCGCCGAAAAATCAGGCCATCTTCAAATCACATGAAGTAGGGCAAGCGGCGGGAGTCCGCGTAGCAGGTAAGCGTGTCGAAAAATGCGCCGTCGCGCGCACGCAAATGGTGGTTCGGGCTCCCAGGAGCTCGCGTGCTTCGGGCTGCGCTTCGGCAACTGCGCATCGGCTTGCGCGACACGGAGCTTCGCGACCGGTTGCCCGACGCGAGCATCGGCGAAGGGGTCGTCGTTCGCGGCATCGATCGTCTGACGGCCGGCAAGGGCCTCATCCTCGATCACCGGGCGTACATCAATTGCCGCGGCGGTGAGTGGAACGATCGCGGCGGCTATGTGAAGATCGGCGACAACAGCGAGATCGGCCCGTATTGCGCGCTCTGGGGAGCGGGCGGCATCACCATCGGCAACAACGTGCACCTCGGGTCGCACGTGAGCATCAGTGCGCACGAAGGCCGTCAGGTGAAACCCGACGACGTCGACGTGTGGAAACCGCTCGATTTTGAATTCGCCCCGGTCGTGATCGAAGATCACGTGCTCGTCTGTTCAGGGACTTCGATTGCACCCGGCGTTCGGATAGGCCATCACTCGATCATCGGCTGCGGCTCTGCCGTGGTGAAGGACATACCGCCGTACTCGGTCGCAGCAGGCGCGCCCGCTCGAGTGATACGCTCGAGCGTCGCGCCCGCGACGAGTGCGATTACTGCTTAGGGATAACCGACCGGGAACAGATAGGTGGGCGGCGGTCCAGGCAGCGGTGTTCCGACCTCGATCGTGATCTGCATGAACGGCGCCAGCGCGATCTGCGACGGGTCGCCCGTGTACGTCTGCCCGTTGACGATGATCAGCTGCGGTCCGGTGAAGCCGGCGACGTCGGTCGCGTTCAGCGGTTGGCCCCAGATGTCGAACACGTTGCCGAGCGTGAACGATCCGTTGCCGACCTTCGGCTCCATGTGGATGATGCCCGTCTCATCGTGCGTGTGCAAGAAGTACAGACACGACTGATGGTAGATGAAGTTGTTGTGATCCGGGTTCTTCATGCCGATGCCGCGCGGGAGCGCGATCTGCACGCCGTTGTTGAACAGGCTCAGGTGCACATGGTGATGGCCCGGGCCGCCGACATGCAGCAGGCAATTGAAGCCGTCGACTGCTTTCCCGGCTGAGTTCGCCTCAGGGAAATACTCGGTGCCGACGGTGGTGCCGATCACAAGTTGAATCGGCGTCGGCGACGTGCTCGGTACGGGCGAGGGCGATCCGCTGTCGAGCGGATTGATCTCAGGATCGGTGATCGGCTTCGACGCACCCGTCACCGGAGCCAGCGATGAACTTCCGCCGCTCCCGCCGCATGCGACTAAGCCGAGCGCAAGCGCAACAGGGATGAGCAATGCGTAGGCAACGGTTCGCTTCACTTCAGGCCTTTCGATGCATTGAGAGTAGGGGGTAGCCATAACGGCTGCATCGAGATTGTACCGGAAGGCGAGCGTTGTGGCCTCGGTCTGAAAGTCCCAATTCGGCGGGAGAACTGAAAGAGTGCTACGGGACAGCTACATTGCCGATTGTCTTTAAGAGGATGATCTATCACTTCTACAATGGTTCATATGGCATGCCGTTCCGCGCCCTTGCGACGGCCTATAGCGGCGCACATGGCGTTGCCATAACCACGGTCACGTCGACGAAGAAGACCGGCCGACCAAACGGCCTTGTCCATTTGCTGCGGTCCGTGCGGCGGGCGATCGACGGAACGCCCGCCGTCGGTATCCGCACCGACGGCCCCGCGCCGTTAGAAGAGATCGCGGTCGCCGACGTCAACGCCCCGGCCTTTCTCGATAGAATCCAACCGGGGGACGTCGGGATCATCACCGGCTTCAACCAGATATTCTCAGCTGCCGCGATCGCGAAATTTTCGTCGCTCGTGAATTTCCATGCATCGTTGCTGCCTTACTATCGCGGCCCGACGCCGGCGCACTGGTGTCTGCAAAACGGCGAGCGTAATACCGGTTTCACCATCCACGACGTGTCAGAGCAGATCGACGCAGGCAAGATCCTCTATCAAGAGATCGTTCCCGTCGACGGCATCGTCGAACCGAGGCTGCTGATGCTGCGCATCGCGGAAAAAGCAGGTCCGGCTTTTGTGCGTTATTTGGATCACGTGCGCACCGGCGAACCGTTTGCGACACAGGTGGTCGACGCCGGCTCCGTTTACAAGACGAAAGTCAACTATCGGTCTTTCGCAGACCGATCCTAATGCGGCAGCCAAGCCTCAGGTTTGGCCAGCATCCGCTTAATGGTGTGCGGAAGTTCGCCTTCGGCGATATCCGCGATCGTCACCGACTCGAGCACGTTGCGCAACGCGGCGCGTACCGCGATCCACACGTCGCGAAGCGGTTCGGCTTTGCCCTTGTAGCCGATCGTCTCCGGCCGTTCGCCGCGAACGTTCGCCAGCGGGCCTTCGACGACGCGGATGACGTCTGCAAGCGTGATGTCGGCCGCAGGCTTGGCAAGGCCATAACCGCCTTCGAAGCCGCGCTGCGCGCGCACTAAACCGCCGTACTTAAGATCCAACAGGATGTTCTCGAGCAACTTCAGCGGGATCGCCTGGGACGTGGCGATGCGAGCGCCTTTCACGAGTTGCGGCGCTCCGACCGCGAGCTCGACCATGGCGCGCAAAGCGTAGTCGACCCGTGCTGTGACGTGCATCGCCCCTATGCTTGTCCGAGTGTGGGCCCGGTTCCCACTAGCCAGCATTGCCGAGCATCGCGTGTGACGACAGATCCGAATGAAAGCGCGTCTCGCGGCTTGAGCGGACGAAGACGATCTGCCCGAGCCGCAGTTCCAGCCGGTCGACTTCGTCGCGCGTCATCTGCGCCCACGCGCCGCGCCCGTCGGCGAGCATCAAGTCGACGCGTACTTCGAATCCCAAGTGGACGATGCGCTGCACCATCGCCTCGAGCGACGACTCCGCCGGATCGCGATGCACGTCGATATCGTGCGGGCGGACAAACGCGTCGCCCAACTGCGTGATCGGGCCGATGAACGACATCACGAACGGATTTGCGGGCCGCTCGTAGAGTTCGCGCGGCGTTCCCGTCTGTTCGACGTGGCCGCGATTGATGAGGACGATACGGTCTGCGATCTCCATCGCTTCGCCCTGATCGTGCGTGACGAATATCGTGGTGACGTGGACGTCACGGTGCAGCGTCAGGAGCCAAGCGCGCAGCTCCGCCCGCACGGCGGCATCAAGCGCGCCGAACGGCTCATCCAGCAAAAGCACTTCGGGCTGTATCGCGAGCGCGCGCGCGAGGGCCATGCGCTGGCGCTGTCCGCCGGACAGTTGGCTCGGATAACGGCTGCCGAGACCCTCCAATTGCACGAGATGCAGCAGCTGATCGACGCGCTCCCGGATCGCGTCTCGCCGCACCTTGCGAACGCGAAGTCCGAATGCGACATTCTCCCAGACCGTCATATGTTTGAACGCAGCGTAATGCTGAAAGACGAAACCGATGCCGCGATCTTGCACGGGCACGTCGACTGCCGGCTGTCCATCGATCAACACGTCGCCGGAATCCGGACGTTCCAACCCGGCGATGACGCGCAGCAGCGTGGACTTTCCGCCGCCGCTTGGGCCGACGAGCGCGGTGAGCGATCCGCTTTCGATCTCGACGCTGACATTATCGAGAGCCACGTGGCGGTCGAATCGCTTCGTGACCCCGCGAAGTGCGATGCTCATGTATGGATC
>DATGJI010000006.1 GCA_035295225.1 Candidatus Eremiobacteraceae bacterium
GTACGACAACTACCCGACCTCAACGGCATCAGCTCTCGGACAGCAAGAGCTGCAAGTCTACACCGGCGCCGCTCCGGCGAGCTCCGAGTCGCAAGGCTTGGCCGGCTACATCAACCAGGTCATCCGCAATGGCACGTATCCAGGCTTCGGCGAGATGAACTTCGGCGTTGGCGCGCCCACGCTCTACAACAAGGCCAACATCCAAGTCGGCGGCGCCACGCCGGATCGCAACTTCACCTACTTCGTCGGCATCGGCGGATATCACCAGCAGTTCCGCTGGTACGATCAGAGCAACGGCGCGGGCATCACGCAGCTGTGGGGTACGCCGATGGCTCGGACGGCGCCGCCCGACGGCTGTACATCCGGCGGAGTCTCCACGCCCGATGCCAAGAACTACGCGTCATGTTACGCCACTCAGATCGGACCCGGCGGCTACGCGCTCGCATCGCCGGATCTCTTCGGTAATGCGTCGGACGTGTGGGACTACGAAAACGTCGTCAACCTGCATTTCGGCCTGCCGCACCGCAACGACGCCGGCAAGGACGACATCCAGCTGCTGTACGACAACTCATACCTGCACAACCTAGACTACAGTTCCGCCTCCGATTGGGGCGTCACGACGCCTGGCCCGCTGCAGACCCTCAACGGCGGCCCGTCGTTCGGCTACTTGAGCGGACCCGGTGTTGGTGCTCAATACCTCGGTAAGGTCGGCGTCGCGCTCGGCGCGGGCGTCACCGCCGCTCAGCTGTCTGCGATGGTCAACCCCTACTATTTCCCATATAATCCGGACAGCACGAAACCGTCGCCGTATTTCGGCGGCGCGCTCGCAGCCATTCCACAGAATCAACGCGACGGTTCGGCCAACCCGAACTCGATCATCAAACTACAATACCAGAAGAACATCGGCACCTCGTCGTATTTCCGCATCTACGGCTTCACGAACTATTCAACGTGGCCGCAGACCGCGCCGAATACGGCGTGGACCAATTTCGTCGGCTACTTCCCGTTGAACTACTACGTGCAGACGACCACCAACGGCGTCAGCGCGTCGTACGCGAGCCAGATCAACGACAAGAACCTGATCAACGTGGAAGTCAGCGACAGCTACGCGCACGACTATCGGGCGAACGACACCACCATGGTCAACGGCGGCAATCGGCCGTTCCTGTGGGCCGTCAACTCGAGCGCTCCGACGTCGGGCACCTGCTACGTGACGAATCAGGTCGCGGGCGGGCCCGCGGTCGGCACCGCGGTCAACTGCTACAGCGCATACGCAGGCAAGGTGACGATGGGCAACATCACCCCCGCGGCGCTCACTCTGCCCGCGAGCTGCGGCACGGGATCGTGCGAGTGGTTTGTGGCCGAGAACGGACGTCGCGGCGGCGGTAACCAAGCCGATCCGACGTTCCTCTCAAGCTCGATCACGGACCAATGGAAACCGACGGCGCAGCTGTTGTTCAACTACGGCGTGCGCTTCGACAGCTTCCGCTACAAGCTCTCGGACACCGGCGGATCCGCACGCAACTTCTGGTTCAACGCGTTGAACAGCGGTTGGTGCGTGCTGCCTGGAGCCGGTAACGAGCCGGCACCCAACCCGAACGATGCAACCGGCGTCAACCAACCATGCCCGGCGGGCCAGGTTCCGGTGCATCTCACGAACCTGCCGAACGACACGGTCACGTACAACGTGTTCCAGCCGCGTATCGGCGGCACGTACACGGTCAACCATGACAACGTGCTCCGCTTCAGCTACGGCAGATACACGCAGGCGCCAAACACTGCGTACCAGCAATACAACTTGCTGCAGCAGGACCTGGCGTCGTACGACGCTCAGAACTTCTGGCCGGTCGGCTTCACCACCACGACGCACCAGATCCGGCCGCCGACGTCGAACAACTACGATCTCTCGTGGGAGCACCAGAGCGGGGATGTGAGCTTCAAGGTCACGCCGTTCTTGCGCCAGACGAAGGACCAGATCCAGAACTTCTTCCTCAACCAAAAGACGAACTTTGTCTCAGGACTCAACGCCGGCAATCAGACATCGGACGGCGTCGAATTTGAACTGACGAAGGGCGACTTCAACCACAACGGGTTGTCCGGCTTGTTCTCGCTGACGTTCACGCGCAGCTTGATCAAGTACAGTGCGCTGCAGAACGGCGGCAGCGTGCTGAGCACGGTGAACCTCGCCATCCAGCAATACAACTCGTACACGAGCGCGTGCGCGTCTGCGTCGCCGTCGAACAACCCGAACGCGCTCTGCGGCGTGTACGGCAACACCAACGCCATCGCCACCGAAGGTAACGGCGTGGCCAACCCGTACTTCAACGCACCGGTGCGGCCGCTGCTCGATCTGAGTGGATCGTACGCGCCGTTCAACACGCTACCCGGATCGGTCGAAGCCTCGAATGCTTCGTACGAAACCCCGGTGACCGTGACCGCGGTGCTCAACTACAAGGTCAACAAACTCTCCATATCGCCGCAGTTCCAATACTTCGAAGGCGTTCCGTACGGAGATCCGCTGACAGGCTGGGGAGTGAACCCGGCCACGTGCGCGCAGCTCACCGGCGCAACGGTTGCCGGCGATCCGCGCTACAAGTTCGGCGGCTCGGGAACTCCGTTCGATGCACTCACCTGCACCGGACAAGTCCCGACACCCGATCCGTTCACGGGCAACTTCGACAATCTCGGCGCATTCAAATCTCCGAACGAGATCATGGTGCACATGCAGATCGGCTACGATGTGAGCCCGCGTGTGTCGCTGACGCTGAACCTCGTGAACCTCGTCAGCAGCTGCTCGGGCGGTTCATCGGAACCGTGGACGCGCCTCAACAACAACAAGTCATGCAGCTTCACGTTGCCTGGTTACAACGCGCCGCTGCCGTACGGATCGAACTTCTACAACCCGGGTTCGACCTTCCAACCGATGGTCCAATACCCGTACCAGCAAAACCCGGTCTCGAACGCTCCGCCGTTCAACGCGTTCCTTGGCGTGAAGATCAAACTCTAAGCGCCCACGTTCGCGGAGAATCGCAGCCGGCGGAAATCAGCGTAGAGCTGATTTCCGCCGGCCCCAACGGTCCGGGACCGAAACGTAAGTTTGCGCGCCGAGCGCGCTGCAAGCGGCCCAACCGCGTAAAAGGGCTTTCGCTAATGCGAAAGCCCTCTTACGTCCGACCACGTGGCCCTTTCGAATATAGCCGTTCGGTCTCGGTGGCGCTCAGCGCTCTCGCAGCTCGCGCATCAGCTTCTCGAAGGCGCCCGCCAATATTGATCTCGGCTGGATATCGACCGACGGGTGATTCCCCCTGTCACATGAAAGGTTGGTGCTAGACCGCCGTCACGGATGGCATAGTTTCCGCATAGCCTCCGTTGGCGACGCCTAGGAGTCACGTGATGTTTCGAACATTGTCCAAGGCTCGAGCAGTTATCGCATTTGCTTCTGTCTATTTCGTTTCCGGATGTTCGAGCGCCGTTAACCAGTCCGTTGTGCCGCACTCGGACGCGGCCAGGTTTTCCGAGGCCCGGCAGTCTCTTGGACACTGGACAACCAAGGCCCCGATGCCGACGCCGCGCGTCTTCCTTGCTATTGGAGTTATCAACGGACTCCTATATGCAGTCGGTGGCTATTCTCGGAGTTGCGGAACGGACGGCCTTTGCAACACATTGGAGGTCTACAATCCATCCAGCAACACCTGGTCGACAAGAGCGCCGATGCCAACGCCGCGTTATGGGCTCGCCGTTGGAGTTGTCCGTGGCGAACTGTATGCGGTGGGTGGCAACACCGTTGCTAACCAACTGAACACGGTAGAGGCCTATAATCCGGCGACGGATACTTGGAAAACCAAGGCATCTATGCCAACCGCTCGTTCTTTACTGTGCGCTGGCGTTGTCAACGGCAAATTGTATGCCATCGGCGGCTGGAACGGCGCACCCAAAAACGGTTGGGTTAACACCGTTGAGGCTTACGATCCATCGAAAGATACATGGACCACGCTCCCGACGATGCCGACAGCGAGAGACGTTGCAGCTGCAGGCGTTGTCAAGGGCATACTCTATGTTGTCGGTGGCATGAATCCGGGTGCTCTTTCCACTGTTGAAGCTTATGATCCGCTGCTGAATTCATGGTCGACAAAAGCACCGATGCCAAACCCGCGCGAATCGCTTGCCGCGGGCGTGATTCAAGGCCTCTTGTACGAAGTCGGTGGCACCTACAAACTCAACAACGGAATCGTTAACACCGTTGCTGCTTATGATCCAGCGACGAACGCCTGGACGACAAAGGCTCCGATGCCGACCGCGCGTGCGCAACTTGCTGCGGGCGTCGTCAGCGGTGTGCTCTACGCCGCGGGCGGAGAAGATAGCAACCGTATCACTGTCGACACCGTTGAGGCGTTTAGTCCAAAATAACTACACTTGCCATGTCCGGGTGCGAGCCATGATCGCAGTCTTCATCCGATACCAAATCGATCCGTTCCAACGCGACGTATTCAAGACGTATGCCGAGAACTGGGGCCGCATCATCCCGCGCTGCGGCGGTCACCTCATCGGGTACTTTCTCCCGCACGAAGGCACGAATGACGTCGGCTGGGGATTGATCGGCTTCGATAGCCTCGCGTCGTACGAGCAATATCGCGCCCGGCTGAGGTCAGATCCCGAAGGCCGCGCGAACTTCGAGATGGCTCAATCGAAGCGGTTGATTTTGCGCGAAGAACGCAATTTCGTCGAGGTCGTCGACGGCACGTTTGAGATTCCGCGGAAGCCGTGACCTTACGGCGGTGAAGCCGCCGCGGCGAGAATGAAGCATGTCGTGGTCGCGTGCGCGTAGAGCTTCCCGTTGACGTCGCGCAGTTTTGCCTCGGCCGTTGCCATTCGGCCGCCCGCATGCAGCACGACCGCGTTGCAGACGACGCGCCCAGTCGAGAGGGTGACGGGAGCGACGAAGTTGATGTGCAGCTCGACGGTCGTGTAGCTTCGCCCTTTCGGGAGAACTGAAAGCACCGCGCAGCCGAGCGCAGTGTCGAGCAGCGTCGCAAGCGCGCCGCCATGGACGACGCCCAGCGGATTGTAGAGATGCTCTCCCGGCGTCAGCGCGAAGACGACGCTTCCGGACTCGGCCGAGACCGGTTCGAGACCGATCAATGCCGCCATCGGCGGCGCCGGTATGTCACCGAAGAGTATTCCGCGAAGAAGTTCCAATCCAGAGCGGCCTGGCGCGGCATGAAGCGCGATCGCCGGATCACCCCAGGATACGGTTCGCGTCCGAGACGCGGGCGCTAGTTCTGCGGGTGTTTGGTCAGCCACGCCAGCGTCGTCTGAACGTTTGTGAGCGGCGACGGCTCCCGGAGCGCGAACAGGACTTTTCCATCCTTGCCGATGACGAACGTGACGCGATCGGCGAGCACGGCTCCGTTGTACGCAAACGAAACGCCATAGGCCTTTGCGACCGCTCCGTTCGGATCGGAGACGAAACGCTGCGGAGCCGACGTCGCGGTCTGAAATTTCGCCAGCACATCGACAGGGTCGGTGGAGATCCCGACGACCGTCGCGCCGAGCTTTGCAAAGTCCGCCAGACTGGCGGCATAGGCTTTCGCCTCGATAGTTCAGCCTGCTGTGAACGCTTTGGGGAAGAAATACAGAACGATTGCGCCGCTTGCTCGCGCCTTCGAAAGATCGAACTGTTCGATCTTGCCCGCGAACGTGGACTCGCCCGTCACGTCGGGCGCTGACGTTCCGACGGACGCCATTGCGGGTGTCGGCGACGGTGACGCCGCATCGGACGCGGCAAAGGCCGCACGCGGCGCCGTGAGGGCCAGCGCGGCAGAGACGACGGCGGCGCAGACGATGAGGGTTGAGTGGCGCGGGGTCATTTCGCCTCCAATTCTTAAGGCTTTAGTCGTTTTCCACAGTCGTCGCGAATGCCTACAGAAATGAAAACAGGGCGACGGGCGGCTCCGCGGAAAACACGTTTCTAATGGAAGAATCGTTTGGCTATTACCGCTATCCTTCGATAGCGGACGACCTCATCGCGTTTGTCTGCGAGGACAGCGTCTGGACCGTGCCGGCATCCGGCGGCGACGCTAGCCGACTGACGGGGGAGCAAGGCGAAGCCTCGTATCCGCGGCTTTCCCCAGATGCGAAGACCATCGCTTTCGTCGGTCGCGACGAAGGGCATCCCGAAATATTCGTCATGCCGGCTGCCGGCGGTGAGGCCCGTCGCGTGACCTTTCTCGGCGCGGACCAATGCATCGTCAGCGGATGGACGCCGGATGGTGCAGAGATACTTTTCGCGTCTGACTATCAATCGCCGTTCGTCAAGGAGACGCACGTCTACGCAGTCAGACTTTCGGATGGCATGGTGCGCGCGATCGGCGTTGGCCACGCGATGGTCATCGCGCTTGCCCCCGACGGCTCCGTGGCTCTCGGGCTCAACGGCGTCGATCCGGCGCGCTGGAAGCGATACCGCGGCGGCACCGCCGGCGATATATGGGTTTCGCGCGCAGGCGATGCGCAATTCCGGCGGCTGTTGAAGGTGCCTGGCAATCCGGTCTGGCCGATGTGGGTCGGCGACAGAATCTTCTTCGTCTCGGATCACGAGGGCGTGGGAAACCTCTATTCGTGCACGTCGGACGGCAAAGAAATCCGGCGTCACACGGATCACGTCGAATATTACGTCCGGTTTCCGTCCACCGACGGCACGCGCATCGTCTATGGCGCCGGCGCCGAGATCTACAGCTACGACTCGCGCTCGGACAAGTCGGTCCGCGTGGCGATCGACGCGCGCTCAAATCCGCCACAGGTGCGCCGCAAATTCTTGAGCGCCAAGACCGACCTCGAACATTTCGCGCCGCACCCGGACGGTCATGCTGTCGCGCTGATCGCGCGCGGACGGCCCTGCACGATGTCCAACTGGGAAGATGCTGTGAGCACACACGGCGACGGCAGCCGCGTGCGCTATCGGCTTGCGGAGTGGCTGCCGGACGGAAAACGAATCGTGGCCGTCAGCGACGCCGAAGGCGAGGAGCGGATCGTCGTCTTCTCCCACGATCAGCTGGCGCCCCCGGCGACGATCGCGATCACCGGACTCGACAACGGGTTGGGTCGCGCGGTCGCAATGCGCGTCGCACCGAAAGCCGATGTTGTGGCTATCGGCAACCATCGGTACGAATTGATTCTCGTCGACCTGACGACCGGAGCCGCCAGACGCATCGACCGCAGCCCGGCTGCGCGTATCGAGGATCTCGCTTGGTCCCCCGACGGTCACTGGCTCGCATATTCGTGGGCGCAGTTCGGCGACATGTCTGTCTTGCGGATCGCCGACGCGCAGAATGGTGAAACGCACGACGTGACGGCAGCGCTGCGCGAAGATTTCAGCCCGTCGTTCGACCCGGATGGAAAATACTTGTACTTCCTTTCGACCCGTGATTTCAATCCGGTCTACGACATGCTGCAATTCGATCTCGGCTTTCCCATCGCCGTGCGGCCTTTCGCGCTGCCGTTGCGCCGCGACGTGCCGTCTCCGTTCGTGCCGGCGGCCAAACCAGTCGTGCATCGAGCGCTTGAGGATAAGGCGGAAGAACCGCCGACGCCGGCGCCCTCGCATATCGGCATCGACTTCGACGGCATCGCGGATCGCGTGATCGGTTTTCCCGTCGACGAAGGCAGATACGAGCATCTCGAAGCCGTCAAAGGCCGCGTGCTCTACACGGGCTTTCCCATGCGCAGCCCACTATCGCCGCCGGGCGCCGGCCCCGAAGAGCCGGGCGGGGGGACGTTGTGGGCGTTTGATCTCGATGATCAGCGCGCATTCACGCTCGCCAGCGATGTCTCGTCGTTTCACGTCGCCGCCGACAATCGCACCGTCTTCTATCGCAGCGGCGATCGGTTGCGAGCGATCGACGGTCTCGGCAAGTCATTCGAAGGATCCGAGCGCCGCGTAGAGCCCGGACGCCGCAGTGGCTGGCTCGATCTCGGGCGCGCATCATTCGAGCTGCAGCCGCGCGACGAGTGGGCGCAGATGTACGGTGAGGCGTGGCGCCTGCAGCGCGACCACTTCTGGGATGACCGCATGACCGGCGTGGATTGGCAGCTCGTCCACGACCGCTACGCGCGCCTCCTTCCGCTGGTGCGGACGCGCGCCGAGCTGAGCGATCTCCTCTGGGAGATGCAAGGCGAGCTTGGCACTTCACATGCGTATGAAAGCGGCGGCGACCATCCGCGACCGCGTCAGTACAAGCGCGGATTTCTCGGCGCCGATCTCCAATACGAGGAGGGCGCGGGCGGCTGGCGGATCGACCGCGTGCTGCGCGGCGATTCATGGGATCGCGACGCGGACTCGCCGCTCGCCCAGCCGGGCAGCGCGCTGCGCGAGGGTGATGTGCTGCTCGCGATCAACGGGCGTGCGCTCGCGCGTGATGTATCACCGGGTCGCTTGCTTGTCAACGAAGCAGGTCGTGACGTGGCGCTGTCCGTGCGCAGCGGCGACGCGAATGTTCCGCGGCGGGTCGTTGTGCGCGCGTTGCGCGATGAACGGCCGGTTCGCTATCGCGCGTGGGTGACGGCGTTGCGCTCGCGCGTGCATGCAGCCACCGATGGGCGCGTCGGCTACCTCCATATCCCCGACATGGGTCCCTGGGGCTACGCGGAATTCCATCGCGGTTATCTGCTCGAGACACATCGCGATGCGCTGATCGTGGATGCGCGCTACAATCGCGGCGGTCACGTCTCGGCATTGCTCTTAGAGAAACTCGCGCGCAAACGTGTGGGATACGACGTCTCGCGTTGGGGACACGTGCTTCCCTATCCGCCGGAATCCGTCGCCGGTCCGATCGTGGCAGTCACGAATCAGTTCGCGGGTTCAGACGGCGACATCTTCAGCCACTTCTTCAAGACCTATCGGCTCGGTCCGCTGGTGGGGAAGCGCACGTGGGGCGGCGTGATCGGCATCTGGCCGCGGCATCCCCTCGTAGACGGCACCGTCACCACGCAACCGGAGTTCTCAACGTGGGCAAACGATGTCGGCTGGGGACTTGAGAACTACGGGACCGATCCCGACTTCGACGTGGACATCTCGCCGAACGACGCTGCCGCCGGCCGCGATCCGCAGATCGAAAAAGCGATCGAGCTCGCGCTTGACGCGCTGAAAAAATCGCCGCCGGTCTTACCTGATTTCTCGACGCGCCCGGATCTTCGCATCCCGGGATCGCTTCCGCCGCGCTAGCGGCGCCAGCCTAAGAGCGCTCGCAGCACGCCGCTCACCGACAACAACAAGAGCGGCAGCAAGAACAATCCCGCCGCGCGGTTGACGCGGACGACCGAAAGCGCGGAGACGGGCGAGCCCGCGACCGGGCAGTCGTCCGCTCGCGGCAGCGACGGCGAGAAGCGGTCCGCTTGCGTAAAGCTCGCCACCGATATGGTGATCGAGCGGACCGGTGTGCTCGCGCGCGCGCACTGGGGCGCGCCGGATGGCGCGGCCTGGAGCAGAACCGCCGCGAACAACGGCACCGCAAGCGTCACAAAAAGCGTGCGCCATGGCCGCGTGCCGTAACCCGTGAGCCAACGCAGCGCCCTGTCGCCGGTGAGGCGACACAACTCCGCAAAGAAAGCCGCGCTGAAGAACGGATGACGAGCGGGTCGCACTGCGTCGCCTTCGCGCTCGCGCCTCCGATAGAGTGCCTCCGATATCTCCTGATCATGTAGCGCGGCACGCGCCGTTCGAGGATATGCTCGTGCCGAAGCCGAGCGATCGGCACCCTTCCCAGCGACGATCGAATATTTGGCGCCGCGTAGCGCGATCACGGCCGGACCCGTCGCCGTACCGCGCACGGCCTGTGCGGCCACGCTCTCGATGTCGACCGAGGGGAATTCCGCCCATTCGAGATCTAGCCGGCGAGCGAATCGTGCGGCGCTGAAGTCCGCACCCCGCGCAAGCGATGCGCCGTTGAAATCTGCGCCAGCGGCGAACGATGCGGCAGCGAACGAAAGTCTCGCGTCGGTCCGGATGCCTGAAAATACTGCGTCACCGGCGAACGATGCGCCGTCGAAATCGGTTGGGCCAAGCGTGCGCATCGCCGTGAAGCAAGCATCATCGTCGAAGCGCGCGCCCCCGAATGAGAGTGCCCCCAGCGCGGCGGCACCGCTTGCGTCGAAAGGCGCGAAGAATCGGCAGCGGCGGAACGTGGTGTCGCCGGACATTCGCGCGGCCGAGAGATCGGCTTTTCCCGTGAACGCCGCATCGTCGAACGTGCAGCGACGCGAGGTTTGCAAGCGCGCGAACGTCGCTGCGCCGCCGAATGTCGAGCCCGCGAACGATGCTCTCCCGCGCAGCCTCACGCCGGCCATGCGAGCGCCGTCGGCAAACGTGCAGCGGTCGAACGACGCGTCCCCGCCAGCCGCAAGACCGTCTGCCTCGAACGCTTGCTTGAAGGTGACGCCGACGAGCGAGAGCGTACCTCGAAAGTCGGCGCCGCCGAACATCGCCGGCCCCTCGAATGTCGCGCGTTCGAATGCCGCATTGCCGGTGCACGAGAATTCGTGGAACTGACCGACTCCCGCGAAGGTCGTTCCGGAGAACGTGGCGGACCCGGTCACTCGGGCGTTCGCGAAGTTCGCGTCGCGATGAAACGCGGCCTCGGCGAACGTCATGCTCCCGCCGGCAGCCGTGCTCCGCGCGTTGAGATCGGCGTGAAAGACCGCCTTCGCGAATCCCCAATCACCGCCGGTCGTCACGTGCGCAAAGGACGTCGCGCTCTGGAACGTCGCCTGGGCAGCTTCGAGACCGCCTCCGATGGCCGACTGCGAAAACCTCGCCTCGCCGCAAACGTTCAACGCGTCAAGCGACACATTGCCGCCGATCGCCGATCCGCTGAAATCCAGGTCACCGGCGCAGGTCGACCGAGCGAGCGTCAAGGACGACGCGTGAAGTCCGAACGCACGCAACGGACCTGCGAAGGTGGCTCCGGCGGCCGCAAACGACGTGCAGCGTGCGTTACCAAACGAACATTCCGATTCGAAGCGCGCCTGCGTGAAATCAAGAGCGCCGCTGCAGCGAACGCCCGCGAAGTCCGCCGCCCCCGCGAATGCCGCCGACTCGCACGA
The DNA here is from genome assembly GCA_035295225.1 of Candidatus Eremiobacteraceae bacterium. Lineage (NCBI taxonomy): Bacteria > Bacillati > Vulcanimicrobiota > Vulcanimicrobiia > Candidatus Eremiobacterales > Candidatus Eremiobacteraceae > Candidatus Eremiobacteraceae bacterium. Next base: position 11,095 of record DATGJI010000006.1, read on the forward strand.
GAGCTCGCCGGCGCACTCAAGACCGTTGAGCGAGAGGCTGGCGGCGAATTGCGCTCCGTCGAAAACAGCCGATCCGGAAAGCTTGACGCCGTCGAAAGAAACGCGCGCGCCGAACGACGCCTCGAGCGCGGTGATATCGCCGTTCACGCGCGTATCCCGCAGCGTGACCGGTGCACCGAATTTCGCCGACGAGCAGGCGACGGGTCCGAAGCGCGACTCATCGATCGCGAATTCTCCGTTGAATGTCGCGCCGTTGAAGACGCAAGCACCGCCGATGTCGCTGCCGTGGATCGTCGCGCGACGCGTGACCGTCGCCTCGCCAAGATGGAGCGAGCCGCTCACATGAAGCGCGTCGAGACGCAAGGCATCGTCGAGTCGAATGCCGTGTGCGTTGGCGTTTCCGGTCACCGTCACCGATGAGAACGCAGCCGCGCCAGCGACGTGCGTTTCGCTGAAGTCGCAATCGGCTCCAAAGGCAACGCTCGACAGTCGCAACCCGCCGAGGCAGTTGAGCCGGCGCATGGCGCAAGCGCTACCGAAGAATGCGTCGGTGACGACGAATTCGCCGCGGACCACGCTCTCGCTGAACGTGGCTTCGTCTTCAAACCGCGTGTGCGGGAGCGTGAGGCCCCGCGCGAAGTCGCACGCCTTGAACCGCGCCGCCTTCGCGAACTTGGTGTCGGCGACGTCGAGGCCACCGAAGAAGCAGCCCGCAAACGACACGGGCGCAGGAATGAAGCGTCCGCTTAGGTCGAGGTCCCCTTCGAATATCGCTCCGGCGATGTCCAGCGGCACGCCGACACGCACCGCTTCGACGATCCACTCGACGCGCACGCGACGGTCGGCTCTGCTAGCGCTCTCCGGGAAGTGCAACGACTCGCCGGCTAAAAGCGCAGCGAGTTTGGACTCATCGGTACGGTCCGCGATCATATTCGGTCACTTAGAATCGCCGCGCAACCGAACCTCTGTATATCGGCCCGGTCAATGCAATCCGTACACCACGATCTGGTTTCCATCGGAGACGTACACCCGACCGTTGACAACGGTGGGGACCGAATAGAGATTGCCTTTCGGATTGCCGAACACGCCGACGACCGTGGCAAATAGTTTCTTCTTGAGATTGGTCGCGTCGTACGCTTCCAATCCGACGTTGTGGTTCGAACCGCCTTGCTGCGGGCGATCGACGACCCAGACGATACCGGTCCCGGGAACTTCGAGGTTCGAGCTTACAACCGGAATCGTGCCGCCTTCTCCCGACAACGTGGTCTTCGATTGACTGATCATCGAGAGCGAAGGCTTCGGCTGGTACGATAGCGCCCACGCCTTGAGGAAGTCTTGGCCGCCGCCATAGTAGATGTACGGCGTGCCGGTCGGCGTCACGTAGTATGCCGGTCCGCCTTCGACGCCGAGCTTCTGCCCTACGGCGTCCGGAATGGCTTCGACGACGTTATCCGGTCCGCCAGGCGTGAAGCCGCCCATTGAGGCGCTGTCCATGAGATAGAGCGTCTTGCCTTTGCCGGCCGTGACGAGCAATTGCGGATCGCCCTGCGCCTGCGACGGAATCACCATGACGCCGCCCGATCCTAAATCGAAGTCCTTCGCATCCAGGTCGGCCTGGTTGTATGGCGTGAAGAAATCGTGGACGTGAAGCGTATTAGCGGCGAGGCGAAGCACGCTGTCGCCAAAATTCGCCGTGCCGTCGAAAGCGCCGTTGCCGGTGACGGCGTAAACGTTGCCTTGGAAATCCGCGGCGGGCGCGAATCCCCCGGCCCAAATGCTCGCGAAGCCTTCAGTTCTGTTCGGCGATCCGTTGAAGACGGCGAGTTGACTCAACGTGTCGGCCGAATATGCGATCAGCCAGCCGTGCGCATCCGGCCCGAAAAGATCGCAGTACGAGCCGAACCCGATATAGAGAACGCCGCGGGAAAGCAGGAGCCCGGGGCGCTGATGCTCGCGTTTGGCATCGAACACTAAGGGGGCTTCGCCTTTCACCGGATACGTTGCGGTGATCGCTATCGGGCTGCCTGGTTTGTCGAGCCCGGTGCGGATATCCAACGCGTGCAGCATAAGAAAGTACGATGGCACGCCGAAGTGCAGATGCTTGATTTTCGCGACGAGATACATGGTTCGGGTCGTGACGTCGATGACGGGCGTGGATGTGACGCCGATGGCCGGAACGATGTTCAAGCAATTGCCGGTGTTGCGCGTCGGCATCGGAGAGTCGCCGTTGGCAGCGTTGGCGAGACTTGTCGTCCAGAGCGGCGCGCCGGTCTCGGCATCAAACGCGTATGCGGTGTCGTTCTCCGTCACCGTGAAAAGGGTGTCGTGCGTTCCGATACCGGGCATCACGACTTGCTGCACGTAGAGCGGTTGCGCAAGCACTTCCCCGTCCACGTTCAGCGTGTAGAGCGGTCCGAACGAGGAGCTTGCGACGTTGGCCGTCGTCAACGTCGTTTCGAACGCATCCCACCCCGTCCTGAAATTGTTGAAATGATACGTTGTGTAGTCCATGTTGACCGCAACGGCTTGCGAGATGAGCGGTCCGACGGCTGTGCGTTCGGTTGCGGCCACGCGCTCTCCGGGTGAGAGCAGTCGCGGCAGAAAGATCCGTGCCGCATACCCGTTTGCGATGCCGGATGCGAGCCAGTTGCCATCGGCGTAGATGTCGATCCGCGAACCGGGGAACGTGTTTCCCACTACCACCGCGTCGGACGATTCGTCTATCGGGTAGAGCACCGGCGCGGAACGAGGCTTTGGCGCCGCCTGCATCCACGGCCACGGAGCTGCTTGCGTGGCGCGCAACCGGCCGATGGCGCGGGCTTGCGCGCCTGCCGGAGCGGCAGCTGCTTGGGCCGCCGTCGCCGCACATAGGATGATGACCAGAAGCGGCAGCGCCGAGCGCAGACAGTGCCGATGCATAAAAAAAGGTTCCCTCGTAATCGCGGCCGAGAAATGCCCTTCATCATTATACTCAAGCGACTATCGAGGTATAGGGACCTATGGGGCACGCAGGCCCTCTCGTTTCCGTAGTAGGGCGAGCATCGCTCGCCCTATCGTCGCGAAAGCTAGAGCGCTTCGGCGAGTTCTGGATCGAGCTCGAGCAGTTCGAGTCGCCGCTCGGCCGCTCTGGCGCGACGCCGTTCGACGAACCCGACGAGTTTGATGTAGACCGCCGGCACGAGGAACAGAGTCATGAACAGCGATGAGGCCAGTCCGCCGATGATCACCATGGCCATGGACTGACGGAACTGCGCGCCTTCGGTGATCCCTAATGCGAGCGGCAGCATGCCGACGATCATCGATGCCGTGGTCATCACGATCGGCCGGAACCGGATCGAGGCGGACTCGACGATCGCTTCGTTCAGCGTCAGGCCGCGCTGTTCGTGAAGCGTGTTCGCATAGTCCACGAGCAGGATGCCATTCTTCGCGACGAGGCCCATGAGCATCACGATACCGAGCATGGAAAATATGTTGAGCGTCTGACCTTCAAACGCGGCAGCATCCGGAAACACCGCGTGAAGAGCATTCGCGACGACGAGAATACCCGCCGCTCCGACGATGGCCACTGGGATTGAAGCCATGATCACGACCGGCGTCAGATAGTTGCGATAGAGTATCACGAGCAGCATGTAGATCAACACGAACGATGTGGTGAGCGCGATGCCGATCTTCGTCATCGTGTCTTGCAGGAACTGGACGTCACCTTCCGAGGCGACGTGAACGCCCGCGGGTAAGAAGCCCGGACTCTTGAGCGCTGCCTGCACCTTGCTATCGATCGGTCCGATCGGCGCGTTGTGGAGCGTGTTGGCGAAGACGCGGACGATCCGCTCGCGATCGATCCGTCGCAGCACTGGCGGTTCGCGGATCCAGTTGAAGGTCGCGACGTCGCCTAGCGGCACGAGTTGACCATTCAAGGCCCGGACAGGCGTGGTTTCCAGATTGTGCACGTTGTTGCGGACGTCGGGCGCGAACTGGACGACGGTGTCGATGAGGCCCTGATCGCTGCGAACCTTCGTGGCGATGACGCCTCCCACTGCTGCGCGTGCCGTGCCGGCGGCGTCGGCGGGCGACACGTCAAGCGCCGTCGCCCGCGCTCGATCCACTCGGACTTCAAGTCGCGGCCCGGTCATCAGGCTCGTCGCGTTCACGCCGGTCGCATTCGGCAGTCTCTTGATGAAGTCGGCAAGCTTTGCAGAGGCGGCGTCGAGCGCATCGGCCGGTCCGCTCAGCGTGTACGTGATCGCCGCTCCGCCGCCGTTCTGCGCGCCGCCCGATGTCAGCAGCGCCCCGGGTACCATCCACGACATGGTGTTGAGCTGGTCGACGATCTTGTGCTCGTCGTGGCGATACTTCGTCAGGAGATCGATCTGGATGGAGGACGTATACGTGCCGTCGCCGCCGATGGTCTCCACGACGTCTTTGACGCGCGGATCTTTCATGAAGACAGCGGCGACCCGGTCGGTACCGGCTTGCGTCGCGCGAAGCGACGTTCCGATCGGATATTGCAGGTTCGCGATCGCCGTGCCGTATTCGGTGTTCGGTTGGAACTCGAACGGTATGACGCCGGACCCAATGAGAACGAGCGCGCCGAGCACGAGTACGAGCGAGGTGCTCATGACGATCCACGGATGCCGCAGTGCTAACGGAAGAGCGCGATCGTGGTATGCTTTGCGGATTCCGTCGAACCAGTTCGTGAACGCGCGCACAAATGCGAGCCTGCTCTCTTTGGGCTTGCGCAAGACCGCCCATTTGGCGGCAAGGAGCGGCGTCAGCGTGAAGGAGACGAGCAGCGAGAACATCGTCGCGGTCACGATCACGAGCGCGTATTCCCGAAGGAACTCGCCGACGATGCCGCCCATGAAGGCGATGGGCGCAAACACGACGACATCCACGAGCGTTATGGCCACGGCGGCTCCGCCGATCTCGGTCCGGCCGACGAGCGCTGCTTCGTCGGCGCGCTTTCCCATTTCTCGATGCCTGGTGATGTTTTCGATGACCACAATGGAGTCGTCGACTAAAATTCCTATGGTCAGCGAGAGTCCCATGAGCGAGAGCAAGTCGATGGAGAACCCAAGCATCCACATCACGAAGAACGTCGCAAGAATCGATGTAGGAATCGCGATCATGACGACGGCCGCGCTGCGCCACATGTGCAGGAAGAGCAGCAGCACGAGCGCGGTCAGGAAAATGCCTTCGGCGAGGTTCTGGCCGACGCCGGCGACGGCTTCCTTCAGAAAGTCCTCATCCGCCTGTATCTCTTGGAAGTGGACGTGCGGATTCTGTGTTGCGAGGTCTGCGAGTTTTGCGCGGACCAGTTTTGTGGTCGAAGCGGTGTCGCCGTCGGAGTCGTGCGAAACATTCAAGACGATCGCGGGCTTGCCGTTCAGCGTGGAGATCACGAGTTGATCGGCATGCGTATCGCTGATCGTGGCGAGGTCGCCCACTTTGAGCGAATCGGGCGGGGCGCCCGGCACGCTCACGGGCAGCTGTGCGAAGTCGGCGGGATCGGTGATGTCCGCGCGCACGCCCACGGTGGCTTCGGTCGCTCCCTGGTCGAGCCGGCCGCCCGGCAAGCTGACGTTCCCCGCGGCAAGCGCGTTGCTCACGTCGAGAAGCGTCGCGCCCGCGCCCATCAAGCGTGTGGGGTCGGGGTTGACGTGGATCTCCCGAGTGAAATCGCCGCCGGTGCTGATCGTCCCCACGCCCTTGATGCCGCGCAGTGCCGGGATGACCTCTTGTTGGACGAGATCCGAGAGCGCCACCGGCGACATGCTCGCCGACGTGATCGCATACGTCATGATCGACTGAGAGCCGGTATCGGCGCGCTGTAACTGGGGCGGATTGAGGTCAGGCGGCTGGAATGCCCGCGCTTGGTCCACGGCCTGCTGGACATCGTTTGCCCCGGCGTTGACGTCGGTGCCCAGCTTGAACTGGACGGAGATCGTAGCGCCGCCTTCGGTCGACCGCGAGAAGATCTGATCGACGTGGCGGACGTTTTGCAGCTGATCCTCGATCGGCCGGACGACCAGCCGTTCCATCTCCTCCGGGCTGGCGCCGGGGTAGGCCGCGTCCACTTCCACGCCCGGGAACTGGACGTTGGGGTTGACGTTCTGCCCCATCATGAAGAAACCGACGATGCCAAAGGCCACAACTGCCGCGAAAAACAGCGTGATAATCGTGGGTTGCTTGAGCGCGAATCTCGTCAGCCACATGCGAGGTGTACCGCCGGTCGGGGACTATTGTTTCACGCTCTGTTCGCTTTAGCGGGGTGTTTGTCCGGCGAATCTGCGCCAAGCGAAAAACGCCAATATTAAGACCAGCGCGATGTACGGCACGTAGGCGACTATGAAGAATGCGGCACCGACGATTGCAAGCGTGAACGAACCGACCGATCGGACCGCCGCCCGCCATGCGTCGCCCAGCTGGTCGCTTCCGCTCGGTGCTGCGGTAGACGGCTTCGGCGCCGCATCCGTCAGCGTGAGGTCTATGGTAGAGAGAGCAACGGACTGCTGCTGCGCCTGGAGCTGGCCTGCGAGTTGTTCGACTTGCTCGCGTGCCTGGGCCAGCTGCTGTTCCGCCTGCAGAATGTCGTCGATCTTCCCCTGCCGATCCATGATCGCCGCGAGATCGCGTTCGGTTCGCCGCGCATTGTCCAAGCGTGCGGTCAGGTCAACAACGCTGCTCGTGACATCTTGGGCGTTGACCGAGCGCGACCGGACGACTCCTAAGGCGGCGAGCGAAATCATAGCCCCGTCGAATTGCGCGGACGGCACGCTGACCTGCATGTCCGCGGAGTGGCGCTCGCCCGGCGACTGCGGCGTCTGGTCGGAAAGCGATGAGACGTAACCGCCACGCTGGCTCGCGACGGAATCGGCGAGGTTGATGGCTCGCTCGACGTCGTCGACCACGAGACTGATCGCTCCCGTCCGCGCGATATCTCGATGAACCGCGTCAGCCGGCCCTCCCGCTCCGGTGGTTTCATTCTTGAACCTCTGGTACATTGCGGGATACGCGGCGGCGTTTGACGCCACGGATCGCGCGCTTGCATCAAGCTGCACAATCTGCGGTTGCTCGGGCGGAGCGACGGCCGACACCTGCCCCGCAAAGCGGCCGCCAGGACCGAATGCCCAAAAGCCCATGACCACGACAGCAGCGACCACCGGCGCGGCGACCAGAATCCAGCTGAGTCCGGCGAGCGCCGCCCACAGTTTACCCGCCCGCCGCGGGGCATGTTCCTCGCGCTCGATCCGCGCGAGAGTCTTCGCGAAAAGCGTCTGCGACGGTCCCTCCATCGCGGCGTCCGTCTCCAACATATAATCGCGCAGCGCCGCCAGTTGCTCGACTTCGGTCGCGCACTCGGCGCAGCGTTCGACCTCGGCCTCGACGGCCGTGCGCTCTTCCAGCGTCAGCGTGTCGTTGACGTACCAAGGGAGAAGCTCGGAGATCGGGCGGTGCGTCACGACGCTTCACCTCGCGCACCGGCTCGAAGGAAGTATTCGCGGAGATGTCTTCGGGCGTGGAACATTCTCGTCTTCACCGTATTCACCGGGCAACCCGCGATCTCTGAGATCTGCTGGTAGGAATAGCCTTGCGTCAGAGCCAGCTCGACGACCGCCCGATGTTCTGGCGATAGCGAACGGAGCGCAGCGTCAAGGTCGTTGTGCAGATCGCCGGCGACCGCGCTCTCCTCAGGACTGGGGCGGGGATCCGGCACCGCCGCGATCGTGCGAAGTTCGGCTGTGGCGGGTTTGCGTTTTCGAATCGCGTCTATCGCTTTGTGATATGCGATGCCGTACAGCCACGTGGAAGGCTTTGACTCGTTGCGGAATTTCGGCGCGCCGCGCCAGACCTCGACCATGACGTCGTTGACGAGTTCTTCCGCTAGTTCTCGTGCATGGAGCATCGCCATGAGATAGCGATATAGCCGGACTTCGAATGCGCGGAAGAGACGTTCGAAGGCAACCCTGTCACCGCAAGCGATCTGCGCGATGAGAAAGCGGGTGTCTTCGTCTGAGCGCTGCGCTTCCATTGACCCTTTCGTCGTTGACGCGTCTCGAATGGTTCATCGGCACAAAGTTGCCTCAAGGGGCCGACGCCGGTCGGCCTACGTTACGAGCCCGGGCCGACCGGCGTCGGCCCCTTCAGCATGTCCCACCCCCATGCACACTGCTTCCACCACGTTGCCGTCGGGGTCGAGCACGAATGCCGCATAGTACCCCGGGCTGTATTCGGGGTGCAGTCCGGGAGGCGCATCGCTTGACGCCCCGACCGCGAGGGCGGCGCGGTAGAATTCATCGACTTCTTGGGCCGATCGCGCCAGGAAAGCGACGTGGACTCCGGTGCTCGGAACACCGCCGCTGTGGATGCCGAAGTCGTCTAGACTATCGAAGCCGAAATCGACCTCATCCGCACGATCCGTCACAATGGACAATCCAAGCGGCTTGAGCGCCGCCTCGTAGAACGTCCGGCTGGCGCCAAGATCGCGCACCCGGATGTCTATATGATCGATTGTGACTCTTCGCACGCCGCCTCCGTCATACTCTTCACGAATCGCTAAGACGACCGTGCTCTTTTTGCGCTGGCCCCAACGCCTGCTAATCTTGCTACCGCATTCTCGTGACTGCGCGCATTGTTCTTTTGGATCCGTTGAACACGCGTTCGAGAAATGAAAATATTTCCACGATAGTCTTGGTACCAAAAGCCTAACGCAATAGTGACGGGAATCATTCTGGCCGCCCGGAACTGGTCGGTACACGCGCGGGACCGCAACGTCCTCGCGCTGTGCTTCGTCTGCGCAGCAAACTGTATCAGCTTGCTCGCGTCTACCACACATGCAAGAAAGGTTTGCAATGCGTAACAAACTTCTTGTCTTTGTGGCGTTCGCTCTCGTCGCCTCCGGATGCAGCAGTCAGCAAGCTGTGCCGGTGCAAAGCGCGGGTTCGGCGTCGCAAGGTCATCATGCCGGTCCGGATGTGCGCCAAAAAGGCGAACAGCCGGTGAATTGGCGCTCCTTCTTTTGGCTTTCGCAGTTCAACCCGTACTATTCGACCATGCTTACCGGTCCTGACGGCGCGATGTGGTACAACGACTATAGCGGCCAGCAAATCCTTCGCATGGCTATGGACGGGACCGCACGGCAAGGCGCGGCGCTCACATCGTTCAATCCATCTGCGATGGCCTTGGGTTCGGACAATAAGTTCTACGCCGGCGACGTCAATATCGCCGCTATCGACATCGCGACCACAAGCGGCAGCGTGACGCAAAAGGCGATCCCGAGCGGCGACAAGGTGGGCTACGATACCATGACGCTCGGCCCAGACGGCAACGTATGGTTCAGCGAATTTTCTCATTACGGGAAGATCACTACGTCGGGCGCCATCACCGAGTTCACATTCGCCGACAGCACGACGAGCAACTATTTCGACGGCATCGTCGCCGGGCCCGACGGAAATATCTGGATCTCAGAATACAATTCTTCGATTGTGGACAAGATCGTGCCGGCTACCGGACACGAGACAACATTCTCGCTTGGTTGCAGCGGGCAGGACCTGATCAGTGCGCAAGGCAGCCTCTGGGTCGCGTGCACGAACAACACACTCGTGCAAGTGACCACTGCCGGCGTCGCCACCGCGTTTTATAACCCGTACGGGTTTTCCGGCTCGGGCAAATACCTCACGGTCGGCCCTGACGGCAATCCGTGGTTCGGCACCAGCAATGCAAGTGTGATCGGTGAATTCGATCCGAGCACGCTGCAGATGACCTACTATTACCCGCCGGCCAATTACGGCAATGCCAATACGATGACGGCGGGTCCAGACGGAAACATCTGGACTATCGAAAACAATCAGCGAACCGTCCAGGTCTACATCCTCAACGTCATGTCGGTCAGCCCCGCTTCGCTGACTTTCGCCTCGACGGGCCTTACCTCAAACATCGTGGTGACGCAGCATGGCACGTCCGCATGGACCGCGACGAGCTCGAACACCGCGATCGCAACCGTAGCTCAGGGCTCACCGGCGAACACGTTCAAGGTCACATCCGTCGCTAAAGGTCAATGCAAGATCATCGTGAGCGACAGCGTCGGAAACAGCTTCCCCGTCCACGTGACGGTGCAGTAGGAGGATATGACAATGCGCAAATCAGCCATCTGCATCGGCGCGCTCGCACTTGCGCTCGCTGCGTGCAGCGGACATCAATCTATGCCCAGTCCGGCGAATAACGCCGCACTGGCGCACGGCCGCAACATGGGGCCGGGAGTCGTACAGACCGGACACACGCCGGTCCAGTGGACGCAATTCGCATGGGGCGGAACAAGCGGCACCAACAACTTCAATTCAGCGGTCACGGGAAGCGACAAGAACATATGGTACACGGACTATAGCGACAACGCGCTGATCCAGATGAAGATGTCGGGGTCGACGCACGTCTTTCCGCTGAACTATGGCTCAGGTCTACACTTCAGCCCCGGCAACATCGCCGTCGGCGCCGACGGCAAATTCTACATGTCGACTCCAGCGACAGCCGGCGTGATCGGGCTCGCGAAGACGACGGGATCGTTCTCCGTCATCGCCATTCCGAGCGGTGATCAGGACTACATGGGCGGCATGGCTGTCGGCTCGGACGGCAACATCTGGTACGCCGGGCTCAAGCACGTGGGCAAGATCACGCAAACCGGCCATGTCACCGAATTCGCCTATCCTGACGGCGAGGTTAGCAACTACTACGGCGCGGTCGCGGCGGGATCGGACGGCGATATCTGGGTGACGGAATACAACGTCGGGGCAATCGACGAAGTTGATCCAAACACCGGCAGCATCACCGTCTATTCCATGCCGTGCGGCCTGATCGGGCTCGTTTCGGCGCCGGATGGAAATCTCTACTCGAGCGGCTGCGGGAATATCTACCGCATCACGACGAGCGGCAGCTGGACGGCGATTCCGAATCCATTTAACACCGAGGGGAACCCGAACAACTTCATCCAGGGTCTCGACGGCAACCCGTGGTTCTCCGTCTCTAACCAGAATGAGATCGCCACGTACAATACGTCCACCAACACGCTCCATTCGTTCTATCCGCCCTCAACATATGGGGTTAACTACGGCCTCACCGGAGGCCCGGATGGCAACTATTGGACGATCGGCAACAATGCGAAGATCGACGTCTACATCATCGATGTGATAACGGTGACGCCGAATCCGGTGCACCTCACGAGCATCGGTCAGACGCAGACCATCACGATCACTGAACCGAACACGTCTGCATGGACCGTGACAAGTTCCAGCCCGGGCGTCGCAACGGTCACGCCTGTCTCAGGGCATCCGAACCAGTACACGGTGAAAGCGATCGGTATCGGCAATACAAACGTCACGGTGAAGGACGCGATCGGCAATTCGATCGTGGACAAAGTAACGGTCACGTAACAACGACATCCTGTAACACGGAGAATGGCCGGACACGCGTCCGGCCATTCTTTCGGTATATCTACTAGTTGTATAGTTGACAATGCCCTGAGGGTGACGTATACTTGCCGCATGGCACGCAACGCATCGCCGACGCTTACCGCTGCCGAGCATCGCGTCATGGACGTCTTGTGGCGGCTCGGATCGGGGACCGTTGCGGATGTGGCGGCCGCGCTCGGCAACCCGCCGCTCGCGTATACCACTGTGCTCACCGTGCTTCGCACGCTGGACAGAAAGAAGTACGTCCGACACCGCGCGGAGGGCAAGGCGCACGTGTTCGCGCCCGCGATCGATCGCGATGCAGTCCGCCGCGACGTCGTCGGTTACGTCCTCAAACAATTCTTCGACGGCTCGCCGCGCGAACTGCTGCTCAACCTGCTTGAGTCCGAGCGCGTGGACCAAGCCGAGCTGCGCCGCTTGCGAAGTCTGCTCGATGGCGCGCGGAACGGCGAACGAAAGGCCTGAACATGGCGATGAACCCTTCGCTCATCTCGATAGCCGGCGCGGTCGGCCACGCGCTTTTCACCGGCCTCTGGCTCGGAGCGCTCTTGGCGCTCATCCTCTTCTTCATCGGCGAACGGCTCCGTGGGACGAATGCTGCGACTCGCCACGCCATGTGGTATGCGGGCCTCATAGCGATCGCATCCGTTCCGGTCGCGAGCGTGGCCTGGTCGTTCGATCACGCCGTGACGATCGCCGCGCCGGCCGAGCAACTGCAAACCGCGCCGTGGCGGCCTGCGGCTCTGAAGAAATGGACCACTTCGAATTCGGCGCACGGGACCCGCACGCAGGCGGCCGCACGAGGATCGTCGCCGGCGGTGTCCGACACAAACGCTTTATCCGCCGCGAAGCCCGAGCAGCGTCCGTTTGATTTCACGCCGTATCTGCTCGGCGCTTTAGGGATCGCGTTGTTCGGTGCGCTAATCGGCGTCGGCGGGATCGGCGTAAGTCTCGTCCGACTGCTGGCGGTGAAGCGCGAGAGCCGGCCGTTCGATCCCGCGATCGCTGCGCGGCTGCGTCGCTGGTCGGCGCGGCCGGCGATCGGGCGCGATGTCGCGCTGCGCGTCTCACAAGGCCTCGACGTGCCGGCCGCTGTCGGATTCGCGCATCCGGCGATACTCGTGCCGGCATCGTGGCCCGCAAATCTCGATATCGACGAGCTCGACAGTATCGTCATGCACGAGTACTCGCATCTCCGGCGCTGCGACGATTGGTGGGCGCTGCTGCAGAGGATTGCGGAACGCGCCTATTGGTTCAACCCGGCGTTGCGCTTCATCGCGGCGCGCGCGAATCTCGAGCGCGAGATCGCCTGCGACGACTGGGTCGTCACCGAGGCGTCGAACGCGACGTCCTACGCCGAGTGCCTGTGGCGCATCGCCCAGTTCGCGCATATTCCGCAACCCCGTCTGCCGGTACCCGCCGCGCTCGTCACACGCGCTCAGATCGTTGAAAGGATCGAACACCTCATGGACGCCAAGCGCGATTCGCTTCCTCACGTACGCCCCACCGCGCTGCTCGCAATCGTGCCGCTGGCCGCGCTTCTACTCGTCGTCGGCGTCGTGCGCGCGCCGGCCGTCACCATCACGCAGGCAGCTCCTCCGGCTTCGGTTACGGCCCCCGTTGTGAACGAACCGGGGCACACAGCCGTCAAGCCGCCGCGCGTATCCTACGCCGTCACGCAAGTCTGGAAGGCGCAACCGCTCGCGAAGCCCTTGGCGCAGCCGCTCGCTAAGCCCGCGGCGCAGCCGCTCGCTAAGCCCGCGGCGCAGCCTAACCCGCCGATTCTACCGACAAGCGCGCGGTCATCGCGACCGCAGCTCAGCTCCCTTTCGAAGACCAGATACGCGGCGGGCACGGAGGTCGCACTGAGCGGCCTCGACGTGCGGATGTTGTTGCAGTCGTGCCAAGGATGTGACCTGAGCGGCAAAGATCTGCGGAATGCCGATCTGCACGGACTGAACTTGAGCGGCGATGACATGTCGCACGTCGACCTGCGAGGTGCCAATCTACGCGGCACTCGTTTCGACGGTGTGGATCTTTCAGGGTCTCGGCTGGACGGAGCCGATCTCACCGACGCAGAGTTCAGCGGTTCCAATATCGCCAACATCTCGTGGACCGGAGCGATTCTGACCAATGCAAAATTCCAAGGGATCAAGATCGATTCGGCGATGGTGAAGGCCGGCATGCTGCGCCATATGCTGTCGTCGTGCGAAGGCTGCGACATGCAGGGCCTCGATCTTCACGGAACCGATCTGAGCGGCATCCGCCTCGACGGCGCCGACCTTTCCGATGCGGATCTTCGCGACGCGAACCTATCGCATGCGAAGCTCAACGGCGTCGATCTGAAAGGCGCGCGGCTGGATGGAACGGACCTCACCGATGCCGAGCTTAACGGCTGCGATCTGACGTCCGTGGACCTCAGCCATGCGAAAATCCAGGGTTTGAAGCTGCAGGGAGCGGACCTACGAGGTCTGCATTTCTCCGGTCTCGACGTTCGCGGCCTTACCGCGGATGGTGCCGATCTGAGCGGGGCGTCGCTCGCCCACGTCGATCTTTCCGGCGTGCACATGGATGGCTCCGATTTCCGCAACGCAGATCTCACCGCCGCCAATCTCTCGGACGGTGATTTCTCCGGCGCCGACTTCCGATACTCGCACTTGGACAACGCCGACTTCCGGCGTGCCGCTCTCTGCGGTTACAACACGTTCACCGATGACGGCGGAACCGTGCTTCAACGAAAAAAGGAATGCGCCGATTTTTCCGGTGCCACAACGCACGGCACCGACCTTCGCGGCGCGCGGATCTGCGACGAGCGCAACGGAGAACAGCGCTGTTCAGCGATATCTGCGGCCGATCTCCGTCTGCTCTCCCACTCGGATCTGACGGGAGCATTGCTGCCCGATTTTTGATGCCTTGACCAACTAATAATATAAGAGACTCGGCGTGTTGGGCGGACCATAAAGGTCCGCCCTACATTCATTGAACCGTTTGCGCGGCGGACCATAAAGGTCCGCCCTACATTCATTGAACCGTTTGCGCGGCGGCGGCATACTCTAGGGCAACCACTCTTCTACGAGGAGAACGTGCTCTTGAAACTGCTGCTCGCTCTGGCGCTCGCCGCCAGCATGACCGCATCGGCGACCGCCGCCAAAGTCGAAATCAAAGACTACGCCTTTCAAAAACCTTCCATCACGATCGCCGCCGGATCCACCGTGTCATGGACGAACCAGGACGACGATCCGCACACGGTCGTCGCCGATGACAAGTCGTTCGACTCGATGGGTTTGGGGCAAGGCGATGTGTGGTCGCACACGTTCACCAAGCCCGGCACCTATCATTATCACTGCGGCGTCCATCCGTTCATGAAAGGCACCATCGTCGTGACGGCGGTGACAAAACACGTATGAAGCGCGACGAATTTTTGGAATGCATGGCGTGGGGCGGCACGGGCGTCGTCTATGGTCTCACGAACCACGGTCTGATCGGACGCTCGCTGGCGGATGCGAGCGTCAAACCGCTCTCCGCAGCCACGCGGACCTTTGTGCAGATCAGCGACAGCCATATCGGCTTCAACGGCAAAGCCAACGACGATGTCATAGCGACGTTCCAGCAAGCTATCGACAAGATCAACGCTCTCCCGGTCGCGCCGGAGTTCGTGATCCATACGGGCGACCTGACGCATCTCTCCAAACCCGACCAGCTCGACACCGTGAAGCAGATGCTCGGCACGATAAAAACCGGGGCGTTCTACGCGGTGCCGGGCGAACACGATGTCATCAACGATAACGGCGATCAGTTCTTCAAACTTTTCGGGCGTGGAAATTCACAACGCTGGTTTAGCTTCGATGCGGCGGGCGTCCACTCACTCGCGCTCACCAACGTCGTCGGCATCACCAAGGGCGGGATCTTGGGCCGCGATCAACTCGAGTGGGCGCGCGCGGATCTCGCTAAGCAATCGCCGGACACGCCGATCGCGGTGATGGCGCACATCCCATTGTACGCCGTGTACCCCGACTGGGGTTGGACGACGGACGATCAGTCGGAGCTGCTCGACATGCTGCGACGATTCGACAGCGTGACGGTGCTCAACGGTCACATCCACCAGGTGCTCTCCAAGACCGACGGAAAGATCACGTTTTACACTGCCGCGAGCACGGCGTTTCCGCAGCCCGCACCCGGCTCGGCGCCGAAGCCGGGGCCTCTGACGGTGCCGGCCGGTGAACTCGCGAAATTGCTCGGCATTCGGACGGTGAACATCGTCGAAGGTTCGCATCAGATCGCGGTTGTCGATGAATCGCTCGCCAAACAGAATTGACGATTAGATGATCTCGGCCGATGCGGCGCGCGAACTCGCAGCGAGGCTCGCGCGCGGCGATCAAGATGCGCTCGCCGAATCGTACGAGCGTTACTC
Source organism: Candidatus Eremiobacteraceae bacterium (assembly GCA_035295225.1). Lineage (NCBI taxonomy): Bacteria > Bacillati > Vulcanimicrobiota > Vulcanimicrobiia > Candidatus Eremiobacterales > Candidatus Eremiobacteraceae > Candidatus Eremiobacteraceae bacterium. Next base: position 26,965 of record DATGJI010000006.1, read on the forward strand.
CGGCCGCTGTCGCGACGTCGCGTTTCGCGTTTTGCACGATGACGCGCTCGCCGAGGATGCAGTCCAAGAAGCATTCGCCAGTCTTTGGCGCAGGCGAGAGGGACTTGTGGTTCGATCGGCCGGGATCGCACCCTGGCTCATCGTCGTGACGCGTAACGCCGCGCTGACGCTGCTCCGCGCGGACACCCGACGCCGGCTGCGCGAGGACAGAGAAGCAGTCGATTCGACATCGATCTCCGGAGAGCCGGATCCGTCGGTGATCGTTTCGAGCGATGATGCCGCCGCGCAGGTCCGCGCCGCGCTCGACGGTCTGCCGCCGGAACAACGCGACGTCATCCGGCTGGCCTATTTCGAGCGGCTCACGCTTGCGCAGATCGCAGAACGCAGCGGCGCGCCTCTTGGCACTGTGAAGCGCCGGGCACAGCTCGCTCTCGCGCGCCTTGCTAAAATCCTGAACGGTGGTGGCCTGTGACGCGACACCCATACGAAGACATCGAGTCGTTCGTTCTCGGTGAACTCGAACCGGATCGCGCCATCGTGATCCTCGATCATGCCGACAGCTGCGCGACGTGCGCGGTTCTGCTTGCTGAAGCGGTCAAAGGCTCGGCCGCGCTGGCGAATCCGCTTACGGCGCGGCCAGGGCGCTCATCGCTCCGAACCATAGGCCGCCCGCCGGCGACGAAGCGCACCTGGCCGATCGTGGCTTCGCTTGCGGCTGCGGCGTGTCTCGCGCTGCTCATCTGGAACGTCGACTTGCGATCGAACATGTCGGCTCTTGCTCCGACGCCGGTCGCGGCGCTCGTGCATTCACACTTCGTCCACCATCCGCTCGTGAGCACGTCAGGCAAGGAGTCGGCCAAAGCGATCGTTGCTGCTGACGGATCATGGATCTACGTCGTTGCCGACCAACTCACACCCGAGTTGACGTACGCCGTCTGGCTGACCGCAGACGGCCACAGAACGAGACTTGGCTCCTTCGCTGCCGACTATGTCGGTGAGGGCACGGGGTTTTTCCGGACGCCGCCTTCCAAGCCACAGGCGATCGCGGTCGCACCCGACGGTGAGGATCCGACGGCATCGAGCGACTCGCTGCGCTGGCCCTAAAGGCGGTCGAGCGACTCGCACGGCAGGACGCCGGCCCGCCGCTGCGAACGCGTTTGCACCGGAGGTGCCCACATGCGTGAGCGGATCGCGGCGTTTGCCGCTTGCTTTGCTTTCATTCTTCTCTTCTGCTGTTCGCGGGCGGCTCTCGCCGACGATGCGTCGACGGCTACGCCCGGCCCTAGCCCGAGTGCAACGCCCGCGTCACCATTCGCGGGCTTGAAGTGGCGTTCGATCGGGCCGGCCGCATCAGGCGGACGGGTCTCCGCCGTCGTCGGCAGCGCGCGCGATCCTTTCCTTTACTATCTGGGAACAGCGGGCGGCGGCGTTTGGAAGAGCGCGAACGGCGGCGCCACGTGGAATCCCATCTTCGATAAGACGGGCATCGCGGCGATCGGCGACGTCGCGATCGCTCCTTCCGATGACAGCACCGTTTGGGTGGGATCGGGCGAAGCAAATCCCCGCAACGACGTCTCGTACGGAAACGGCGTCTACAAATCCGTTGACGGCGGCAAGACGTGGATGCATATGGGACTCGACGTCACTCGTCAGATCGCGCGCATCGCGATCGACCCCACCAATCCAGACCATGTGCTGGTGGGTGCGCTCGGCGACGTCTTCCGCGACTCAAATGCGCGCGGCGTATACGAGACGACCGACGGCGGCAAGACGTGGCGCCAGACGCTGTATGTCGGACCCCAAAGCGGCATCTCGGATATCGCGATGGATCCGAAGGACCCGCGCACGGTCTACGCCGGCGTGTGGCAGTTCCGGCGGGTGCCGTGGACATTCACGAGCGGCGGACCAGACGACGGCCTGTACAAATCCGTTGACGGCGGAGCGACATGGGCGAAGCTCACCGGCAATGGGCTGCCGACGGATCTGCTCGGCCGCATCGCCCTTGCAATCGCCCCGAGCGACTCGCACCGCGTCTATGCGCTCATCCAATCAAAGCAGGGCTTCCTGTGGCGCTCGGATGACGGCGGTACGACGTGGACGATGGAGAACGATAACACGCTGATCGATCAGCGTCCCTTCTACTTCAGCCATATCGCGGTGGATCCGTTCAATCCCGACCATGTCTATTCGGTCTCCGAGATGGCGTCGCAGAGCACGGACGGCGGGAAGACCTTCAAGACGTTCGCCGACGACGTCCACGTCGACTATCACGCGATCTGGATCGCGCCGAACGACCCAAAGCGCATCATGCTCGGTGAGGACGGCGGCTACGCCCTTAGCGTCGACGGGGCGCAGACGTGGTCGTTCTCGCGCAATCTCGCAATCGGACAGATCTATCACGTCGGCCTGGACGACGCGCAGCCGTACAACGTGTGCGGCGGCTTCCAAGACAACAACGGTTGGTGCGCGCCTTCCAACAGTCTCGACCGCGACGGCATCACGAACGCGTACGCCATGCCGGTGATCGGCGGCGACGGCGAGTGGGTCGTCCCCGACCCCGCCAATCCAAACCTCGTATGGGCCGATCTCGAAGATGGTGTCGTCCATATCTTCGACCGCACGACGCACGAGAGTTACGATGTCGAACCGGCGCCCGGAGCGTTTGGAACGTTTGACTACGCTGCGGCGAAGTATCGCTTCAATTGGGATTCGCCGATCGCGTTCGCCCCGTGGGATCCGCACACGGCCTGGTATGGCGGCGACGTCGTCTTCCAATCGCATGATGAGGGCCGGCACTGGACGACGATAAGCCCCGATCTCACGCTGAACGTCAAGTCGCACCAGGTCGCTCCGGGCGGACCAATCACGAAGGACGTCTCCGGCGCGGAATACAGCGACACGATACTCGACATCGAAGGGTCGCCGATCGCGCGCGGTGAGATCTGGGTCGGCACCGACGACGGGCTCGTCCAGCTGACCCGGGACGGCGGCGCGCACTGGCGCAACGTGACGCCGCCGGGCCCCGCGCCGTTCGGCAGAGTCGAGACGGTCGCGCCGTCGCGTTTCGCGGCGGGCACGGCTTTCGCGATCGTCGACCGGCACCGCTCCGGCGATACCGCGCCCTACGCCTTCGAGACAACCGACTACGGCAGAACATGGACGTCGATCGTCGGCGACCTGCCGAAGGATCAGTTCGTTCGCACCGTGCGCCAAGATCCGGTCGATCCGAATATATTGTACGCAGGAACGGAGCTCGGCATCTACGTGACCTTCGATCGAGGCACGCGCTGGCAGTCGCTGCAATTGAACTTGCCGCCGGTGTCCGTGCGCGATATCCGCTTCCAAGAGCGCGACGGCGCCGTCGTGATCGGCACACATGGACGCTCGGCGTGGGTTCTCGACGACGCGCGGCCGCTTCAAGAATACGCTGCGGCACGCGCGGCGGGGCGATATGTCTTCGCGCCCCGGTCGACGATCTTGTTTCAGCGTAGTTCGATGACGGAAGGGTTGTATACCGAATACGCCGCGGCCAATCCGCCGTCGGGTGCGGTGATCAATTTCTACCAGTCGAAGCCCGCGAAGCAGCCGCCGGTCATAGAAATCCTCGATGCGCACGGACGCTTGGTCCGAACGGTGTCCGGTTCGCACCCGGTCGGCCCCGACCTCAAGATGACGCCGTACGTCACGAACGATGCCGGCTACAATCGATTCGTCTGGAACCTCCAAGAAAACGCGCCGCCCGCGTGGACGACGGCACCCTCGAAGGACGCCCGATTCGAAGATAGCGGCGTCGGCGTCGTGCCCGGTTCCTACACGGTGCGCGTATCGTTCGACGGGCAGACGATCTCGAAGCCGCTCTCGATCGTGGCCGATCCGCGCTTGCGTTGGACGCAAGCCGACTATAAGAAGCGGCACGACTTCGCGGAGTCCGTCTACGCGATGTACGGCGCTGTGAATCTTGCGCTCGACGATATCGATGCGGCGGTGACGCGACTCAACGCGAAGATCGCGGCTGCAAAGAGCGCAGGATCATCGTCGGCGCAGATCGCAGCGTTGCAATCCGCCGCCGACGCCGGGCTCGCGTTGCGGAGCAGATTGAGCGCCGGTTACAAGAACGACGAAGACTCGATCAACCAAGCCGGTGCCCTGCGGGAGCAGATACAGGGCTTGCTCTTCGGTGTCTTCGGATCGCAAGGGCCGCCGATCGGCACGCACTACGCGCTGGAAGCGCGAGTCCATGCGGTCTACGACCAGACGATGAAGGACTACAAGGCTTGGTCTGCCTCTACGAAATCGCTCTGAGCTCCCCGACTTATCTGAAGGGGCCGCTTATCTGAAGGGGCCGACGCCAGTCGGCCCAGGCGTCGTTATCTTGGGCCGACTGGCGTCGGCCCCTTCAGGATATATTTTGGCGAGCTTTCGTTGACAAGGACGCGGTGGCCATGCTATCGTAACGCCATCACCTAATTATATAGGTATGGAGGCAGCCTTGGCCAGACCTCGCTCCCGGATGCTCACCGAAGTCGAGCAGCAACTCATGGAGATCATCTGGTCGCGCGGCCGTTCCACGGTCGCCGAGGTCGTGGATACCCTTGCGCAGACCAAGCCCGTTGCGTTCAACACGGTCCAGACCACGCTGCGAATCCTCGAAGACAAAGGTTTTCTTCGGCACTCCACGCTCGGCCGCGCCTTCGTCTACGAGGCAGCAGTCAAACGCGACCAAGCATCCACCACCGCACTTCATCACGTGCTGGGGCGATATTTCAACGGTTCGCCGGAACTGCTAGCCCAGACGCTGCTCAAGTCGCGCGGTCTTTCGAAAACAGAGTTGACCCGCATTGAGGCGCTCGTCGCCGAAGCGAGGAAGCGGATATGATCGCCGATATCGTCTCGTCCCTGCTCAACGCTTCTTGGCAAGGTGTCGTACTCTTCGGCGTCGTGTGGTCACTGATCCGCATCGCGCGCCGTTCCAGCGCTTCGACGCGCTACGCGCTCTGGTTCGCCGTGCTGGTCGGGGTCGCCGCGTTGCCGGCCATCGACTTCGCCCTAGCCGCAACTCACTCCGCGACGAGCATCACTTCCATCACATCGGATGCGCCGAGCCTGCTTACCGTCGCGCCGGTTCGGCCGCACGTTGCGGCTGCGCACGTGCGCACGATGCCAGTCATCCATATGCCATCGGCTCATGCCGGCCTGCGCGAGAAACAATACATACAGCCAATCGTCGCAGCACCGGCGTCTGAGACGGGTCCGCTTACCGGCGCAGCGCGTACGATGACCGCGGCAATTGCCGACTTTACGATGGACCTTACGCGTTTCGCGAGCTCGGTCTTCATCGCATGGTCGATCGTCGCTCTGCTGCTCCTCGCCCGCCTCTTCTTCTCGTTTGCGAGGCTGATGCGCATCAAGCGTGAGCTCACGCCCTGTCGCGACGCCGCGATTCTCTCGGTGACGCAAGGCTCGACGCGAGCGGTCGATGTCGGCGTCTCGGCCGAGCTTGCGATGCCATGTTTGCTCGGATTCTCTCGACCGGTCATTGCATTGCCGCGCGCGCTCTTCTTCGAACTGCCGATCGCAGATCTCGCCCGCATCGTCCGCCACGAGCATGCGCACGTACGGCGCTGGGACGATATCGGCAACGCCGTGCAGCAGATCGTGAAATCGGTGTACTGGCTCTGCCCGGCCATGCACATGATCTGCCGCATGCTCGACATCGAGCGTGAGATCGCGTGCGACGACTTCGCCGTCGTACCGCTCGAAGAACGCGTTCAGTATGCGAAGTGCTTGACGCATTTGGCCGTCGACGGCTTCAAGCGTGTCCGTCCGCTGCCGGCACCCTGTCTGTTCTTCAGCCGCAAGCAGCTCTTGGTGCGCGTCGAGCGCTTGCTGGAGCAAGGCCATAACGGGGCCACCTCCATCGCGCGGTTGGCAGCCTACGGCATCGGGATTCTCGCAATCGCGATTTGCGCGGTGGCGCGTTTCCAACTTCCGGTGTTCGCGGCGCCGCCGACGGTGCCGACCCCGCCCGCCGCCTCGGAGCGGGCCGTCGTGCCGCGCGTCCCCGTATCGGCGCGCGTGCAGACCGCGCCGATCGCCGCGCCTGCGCATCTTGCCGCGATCGCGGCAAGAGCAGCACGTCCGCATGCTCCCGCTTTGGCGGCCGCGACCGCGATCAAAGCCTCGGCCACGGCCGTTTCTGCTACGGCAGCGGCGACGAAAGCTGCCGCCGCCGCGCTTGCATCGATGCATCCCGCTGTCATGGTGATGGCGAAACATTTCGCATTCACCGCCAAACGACTCGAAGCGCTGCGTGTCGCCACGATGGAAGGCGCGACCGCGCCCAGGCTGATGGAGATAGCGCGCCCTGCGTCGGCGGCCAGACTTGCGACCTCGACAACCGATCTGCTCGATGCGCTCTCAAGGGCCGGTTACCCCACGCTGCCGGTCGACGACCTCATTCGACTGAAAGATGTCGGCGTGACCGGCGATCTCGTCGACGCCGCCGTCGCGTACAGCGGCTCGCGCCCAAGCGCCGATCTGCTCGTGAGGCTAGCGTCGGTTGGCGTCGATGGTGACTACTTGCGGAGTCTGCCTGGGCTTGGCATCTCGCACATGGATCTCGAAGCAGTCGTCCGGATGAAATCGATCGGGATAGATCCCGCGTACGTCCGCGAGATGGACGCCGTGCTCAAGACTCGGCCGATGATCGACGACCTCGTGCGCCTGCGTTCGGTCGGCGTCGATCCGGAGTACGTGCGAGGGATGAATGCGGCGTCTAACTCGAATGAGAGTGTCGAGGACCTTGTCCAATTGCGCTCGTTGGGCGTCGATCCAGGATACGTCCACGACGTCGACGCCGCGATGAACACGCGGCTGTCGCTCGTCGATCTCATGCGGTTGCGATCGGTAGGCGTGGATGCCGGCTACATCCGGTCATTTCAAGCGCTCGGCTACAACAAGCTCAGCGCCGAGGATCTTGTACGGCTCCGCTCGGTCGGCGTCGACGCGGAGTATGTCCGCATGCTGAGAAGCAAGGGGATCGGCGGCTCCGCGCCCCTGTCAATCGAGGAGCTCATCAGACTTCGGACGGCAGGTGTATGATGATGAACACGCGCGGCTCGGCCCGCTCTGCATTCGCTCTCGTCGCCGGCTGTTTAGCGGTTGCGCTTCTGTGCGCGCAAGCGCGGGCCGATCTGCCGACCACGGGCCAATGGATTCTCGACAAACAAGCCGGCGGCGCCGCGCTTGAGCTGACGCTTCGATCCTCCGGTTCACAAGGATCGCACACGTGGGACTTCGAGGAGAGGAGAAGCATCGACCGCGCCTCGCTTCGCGGGCTCTCGGATGCGCAACTCTCATCCGGCGGCACGCACGGCTCGTTTCGCATCGTCCGCGATGCGGGCTGGTTCGACTGCGACGGCTGGATCGCGAACGGCGGCGGAGCGGGATCCTATAGTTTCACACCAGATCTGGCATTTGCTCAAGGGTTGGCTGCGCGCGGCATCGGCAGCCCGACACCGTCGCAATCGCTGCGATACGCGGTGGCCGGAATCGACCTCGCGTACATCGACAAGCTGCGTTCGCTCGGTGTCTCGCCGCTCACGCCCGATGACCTCGTTCGCATGGCCGATCACGGGGTCGACGCGCCGTTCGTCTCGGCGATGGGCGCCGACGGCTTTCGCTTCCATGCACCAGACGATCTCATCCGCCTGCGCGATCACGGCGTCGATCGTGATTACGTCGCGTCCATGCGCTCAGCCGGTTATGCAAACCTCACCGCCGACGATCTCGTCCGGCTGCGCGATCATGGTGTCGATCCGGAGTTCGTCGCGTCGATGGCTGCCGTCGGTTATACGAATCTGAGTGCCGACGACCTCGTCCGGCTGCGCGATCACGGTGTCGACGCGGATTTCGTCAAACGGATGACGACGCACGGCTACTCGAAGCTGTCTGTCGACGATCTGATCCGCTTGCGCGACCACGGATTCTGAATGTAGGGCGCGCCTTTATGGCGCGCCGGCGGACCATAAAGGTCCGCCCTACACTCGAGCCTTACCGGTAGGCTTCTTGGATGCCGGCGTACCGCGCGTCGGCGGTTTCGATATCGAGCCCCGCGATCGCCGGCGCATCCTTGATCGTCAACGCTTCCAGCGTCGGACGGATCTCGGTATAGATGATGCCGAGCGGGATCTTGCCGGTCTGCGTCAGGACGTCGAACGCCTTGGCTCGATCTCGCGGATCGTACTCCGGAATATCGGTGACGTGATAGACATTCTCTTTGAACCACTTATACGTGTTGACTTTGTTGAAAGTCACGCAGGGCGACATGATCTCGACGATCGCAAAACCGGGGTGTGCGATAGCCGCTTTGATGAGCTCGGTCATCGCCTTTGGCTCCGACGAGAACCCGCGCGCGATGAACGTGCCGCCGGCGGCGAGCGCGACCGCCAGGCCGTTGATGGGGGCATCGGGGTTGCCCGCGGGGGACGTGCCGGTCACGTAGCCGAGCGCCGACGTCGGGGACGATTGCCCCTTCGTCAGTCCGTACGTCTGGTTGTCCATCACGATATACGTCACGTCGGGATTTCGGCGCACCGCGTGCATGAAGTGCCCCGCGCCGATCGCGTAGCCGTCGCCGTCGCCGCCGGCTGCGATCACCGTCAAATCCTTGTTGGCGAGCTTGACCGCAGTGGCGACCGGGAGCGCTCTGCCGTGAACGCCGTGAAACGCATACGAGTGGAAGTACCCGGAGATCTTCCCGGAGCAGCCGATGCCGGAGATGAAAGCGGTGTTCTTCGGTTCGAGTCCCATGTCCGCGGCGGCTTGCTTCAGCGCGGCGATGACGCCGAAGTCACCGCAGCCCGGACACCACCACGACGGCGTGGAGGTGGCGAAATCTTTTGCCGTTAGTGTGGTCGCCATCGTGAGCTTCAGACCTCCAGCGCTTGGCGCGCAGACCCGACTGCCTTGATCCGCTCGATGATCTCGATCGGGCGGAACGGCTTGCCGTTGTACTTCAGGACCGAGCGAAGATGCGGCGACGGCCCCACGACGTAGCGGATCAGGCGTTCAAGCTGCCCGGTGAAGTTGTTCTCCACCACGAAAACCTCTGACGCATCCTTGATGAACGCGCGCACTTCTTCTTCCGGAAACGGCCAGAGCGTGCGCATCTGGAGAAAGCGCGTCGGCGTTCCGTCGGCCGCCAAGCGATCCTGCGCTTCCACGATCGGCCCGCGATTCGAACCGTAGCCGATGATCGCGATGTCCGCGGACGGATCTCCCAACACGTTTGCTTTCGGCAAGTCCGGACGCATGGACTCGAGTTTGCGCATCCGCTTTTCCATCATCTTCGTTCGGTTGACCGCATTTTCGGTGATGACACCGTGATCGTTGTGCTCCGATCCGGGGGCGAGGTACATGCCGCCGTCGGTGCCGGGAACGGCGCGCGGCGAGACGCCGTCAGCCGTGAACGCAAAGCGGCGGTACTCGCCGAATTTCAGATGGCCGTTACGTTCGAGTTTTCCGCGATCCACCGTGACGGCGGCGACGTCGAGCGAAGGCAGCGTGGCTTTTGACTGACAGAGCGCCTGTTCGGACAGCACGAATACCGGAACCTGATACTTCTCCGCGAGATTGAACGCGGTCACCGTGAGGTAGAACGACTCCTCGATGGTGCCGGGCGCGATGACGACGCGCGGTATCTCACCGTGACCGGAAAAGATCAGGTGATTGAGATTGCTCTGCTCGGTCTTCGTGGGCATGCCTGTGGACGGGCCTGCGCGCGCACATTCGATCACGACGATCGGGATCTCAAGGACGCCCGCCAACCCGATCGCCTCGGTCATGAGCGCTTGGCCAGGCCCGGACGTGGATGTCATGGCGCGGACGCCTGCGAATCCGGCGCCGATCACCATGTTGATCGCGGCCAACTCGTCCTCGGCTTGAATCACGACGCCGCCGTACTTCGGCGCGTACTTCGCCATCCACTCGAGCACGTCGGTGGCCGGCGTGATCGGATAACCGGCCATGAAGCGACAGCCGGCGACGAGCGCGCCGTAGGCGATCGCGTCGTTGCCCATCATGATCAGACGGTCGCGATCAACGCCCGTCGTCACCGCGTAACCGGATGGACGGTCGAAATGTTCGTCGACGTATTTCTCGCCGGCCTCGATCGCTCGTATGTTGAGGTCGATGACTTTGTCGCCTTTGCGCTTGTAGACGTTCGTGACATCGCGCAGGACGATCTCGCGATCCATGCCGATCAGCCGGCCGAGGACCCCGAGAGATATCGTGTTGCGAACGAGCTCAAGGCCGATCTCATCTTTGGCGATCTTCGCGAGCGGCACTTCGTAGAAGTGCACGTCCGGACGGCGCACCGCATCCGTGAGTTTTTCTTGCGAGGAATCGAAGATGATAAAGCCACCGGCTCGTATCTCATCGATGTGGATCTCGACCGCTTCGAGGTCGAA
>DATGJI010000007.1 GCA_035295225.1 Candidatus Eremiobacteraceae bacterium
AAGACGGTCTGACTCATGTGCAACGCATGGCCAAGCGGGGGGAACAGAAAAACCGCCACGATGTTATAGAGGAAGATAGTCGCCGTCGCGAACGCCACGTCGCCGCCGTCGGCTTCGATGATCGGGGCGATCGCCGCAATCGCCGATGCGCCGCAGATCGACGTGCCCGCTGCCACGAGCATGCGGATGTTGAATCCGATGCGCATCAGAGATCCGAGCAGCAGACCGCCCAAGAGCCCTGCAGCAAGCGAGCCCGCGAGCACCGGAAGACTCGAAGCGCCGGCGCGCCAAAGTAGGGCAAGATTCAGGCCGAAACCGAGTAAGACGATGCCCGCCTGCAGCAACGTGCGAGCGGCGAATGCAACGCCTCGGTTGAGCGCCGACGCGGCCACGAATCCCCGCACCAGGATGCCGAATGCGATCGCAAAAATGGGCGCACCAACCACCGGGTAGCGCGAACCCAATATCGCTGCCAACGCCGCGAGCGCAATGGACAAGAGTAGACCCGGCATGAGTGTGCGAAGCGAGGTCATTTCGGCCATTGCGTTCGGGTTCGCAGCCTTGGAAGCCCGCACCGAGGCGTGCTACATCCGTAGCAGGCGATTCGAGGGGCATTCAGCGCCGGCGGCAAACCCTTTTGCAAACTGTTCCTCTAAGCCACTTGGAGGGTGCCTTCGTGTCCGAGAGCAGCCACATCAACGACGAGCCGGAGACGCCCGCGGAAGTAAGCCGCCGAAAGTTCATGGCGCAGATGACCGTCGTCGCCGGAAGCCTCGTGGGAATCGGCGTTGCAATTCCCGTGCTGGCCGGGTTGGTGCCTTCGAAGGACGTGCTCGACGCGGGCAAGCCGCAGTGGTATCCGCTCAACGCGGATGAGTTCGCGCAGTTCGAACAGGCGGCCGCCGATCCGATGAAGATCACGTTCACCAAGAAGACGGTTGACGGTTATCTTCAAGACGTCGGCGATGAGTACGTCTGGGGCTTGCGGATGACGCCTGACCAAGAAGCACAGTTCAAATCGGATCGGCCCGATCTTTTCCAATCATCGAGCGGCGGCGTGAAATACACGGTTCCGGTCACGTACAAGAACATCGCTATCGTTCTATTCAGCCCCGTATGTCCGCACTTGGGCTGCCGCTTCAACTGGCTCAAAGATCAACAGATGTTTCTGTGCCCCTGTCACGGTTCGACGTATACGAAATTTGGCAAGCACGAAGCCGGTCCGGCCAACCGCGGTCTCGATCCGCTGCCGTTCCAAGACAAGTCCGGCGTCGCAGAGGTCACGTGGATCAATTACGATGAGACGACTGCCGACCGAATCGTCCTCAGCTACACGTAAATCGAAAGGGCCCGCATGCTGAACTGGATCGAAGAACGCACCGGCGGCATATCCGCCCTCAAGAATTTCCTCACCGAGGACGTGCCCGGCGGCGCTAGCTACTGGTATACGTTCGGCAGCGCGACGCTCATCGCGCTCGTCATCCAGATCATCACCGGCATCTTCCTGACGTTCTATTACGCGCCGTCAGCGTCCACGGCGTGGGAATCGACCAAGTTCATCTACGACCACGTCACCGGCGGCGCGTTCATCCTTAGCCTGCATTTCTGGGGCGCGTCGGCCATGATCGCGCTCATGACCGTCCACTTGCTCCAAGTGATGATCTGGGGTGCATACAAGAAACCGCGCGAGGTCATGTGGGTCATCGGGGTCGTGCTGTTCCTGCTCACGCTCGCGCTCGGCCTGACGGGTTATCTCTTGCCGTGGGACCTCAACGCATATTCGGCGTCGCAAGTCTCGATCAACATCGCGGGTAACATCCCGATCGTCGGAACCGCACAGAAGTACTTTCTGCAAGACGGCACGCAGATGGGAACCCTTACCATCAATCGCTTTTTCGGCATCCACGTCTGGCTCGTGCCGATCATGCTGCTCGGCCTTGTCGGTCTACATCTGGCGGTGTTCCGCCACAACGGCGCTGCAGGGCCGCCGGCAGACGAGACGCCGAGGAAGTTCGGCCGGTTCTATCCGGACCAGATCTTCATGGACACGCTCGTGTCGTTTTTGGTGTTCGCGGTCATCGTCTGCTTAGCGATTTGGATGCCCGCGCCGCTGCTCGCAAAAGCCGACCCGACCAATTCTCAATTCGTGCCGTCGCCGGCATGGTATTTCTATCCGCTCTTCGGGCTGCTGCAGAAGCTACCCGGTCAGATGGGTCCGATTTCAGGCGAGCTCGTCGGCACCGCGTTGATCCCGACGCTCGGCGTCGGCGTGCTGCTGCTCCTGCCCTGGATCGATCGCAACCGAAAACGTTCGCTTAACCAACGGCCGTATTTCGTTGCCCTCACGTTTCTTTCGGTCGTCGTCGTCGGGATATTCGGATGGATCGGCGCCGCTTCGATAACGGACCACATCAAGGCGAGCGGCGGCGCCGGCCAGACGCCGGTGCGCGGCTACGGCGCGGTGGCCGGAGCAGAAGAGGCCGCTGCGGCGCCTGCTGCGGCGGCATCCGGTCCGGTCGCGCGCGGTCAGGCGGTCTATACGCAGAACTGCGCTTCGTGCCACGGGGCTGCCGGTGGAGGAACACCGAATCTCGCGCCGCCGCTCGACGGTAATCCGTTCGTGACGGGCGATCCTTCGAAGGTCGTCGCCGTCGTCAACGGCGGGCTGCACGGCCAACCAGTCATGGGCAAGTCGTACGGCACGCAGATGCCCGCGTGGAAGGGCCAGCTCACGCCGGCGCAGGTCGCCGACGTCGTCTCGTATATCCGCGGCTCGTGGAGCAACCACGCGTCCATCGTGAAATGATGTAGGGCGGACCTTTATGGTCCGCCTTCATTGCTATCACCCGTCATCAATCTGTACGCGACGACCGCCAGCAACGCTCCGGCGATCGGCCCGACCACATAGATCCACTGATCTGCCCAGATGCCGGAGACCAACGCCGGCCCGAGCGAGCGTGCCGGATTCATCGAAGCCCCAGAGATCGGACCGCCGAACAGCGCATCAAGCGCGATCGTGCCGCCGATCGCGATTCCGGCGAAGCTCTTGATCGCCTTTCCATGCACAGCTGATCCGAAGATGACGAACGCAAGCAGAAACGTCAACACGATTTCGAGGATCAGGGAGATCGTGACGGCTCCTTGCGGACGTGTGACGCCGAGGGTGCCTGTCATACCGAAGAGCGCCCGAAGCAGCTCGCTAGCGGCAACTGCGCCGAGCAATTGGCTCGCAACATACCACGGAACTCGGCGCGCCGGGAATTCGCCGAGCGCCCAAAACGAAATCGTCACCGCCGGGTTGAAGTGCGCGCCGGAGATATGGCCGAGCGCGTAGATGAGCACGCCGATCACAAGCCCGAACACGAGCGACACCCCGACGTGGGTCACCTCGTGAGTGATCGAGTCGACGACGATCGCGCCCGCTCCGGCGAATACCAAGAAGAACGTGCCGATGAATTCGGCGATCAGCGCGCCCCGAAGCCGCATTCAGGTGGTCGACGTGGCCGGCTTGAGCTGGTCGATGAGCCGCATAACCCGGCGTTCGATGTCGTCGCGGATATGTCGCACGGTTTCGATGCCCTTGCCGGCCGGATCGTCAACCTCCCAGTCCTCGTAGCGTTTACCGGGATAGATCGGGCAGGCGTCGCCGCAGCCCATCGTGATCACGACGTCGGCGGCGCGCACGACGTCGTCGGTCATCGGTTTCGGAAACTCCTGACCGATATCGATCCCGACCTCGTTGAGCGCTTCTACCACAACGGCGTTGATGCTCCCGGCGGGAGCGCTGCCGGCTGACCGGACGCGCACGGTTCCGCCGGAACGCGCATGGAGCAGCGCCGCGGCCATTTGGCTGCGGCCTGCATTGTGCACGCATACGAAAAGGACTTCGGTCATCTTAGACGGCGCAGCATTCTTCGGCGTCCGGGTCTGCGTCGGAACAGCAGGTCACATCCCCATCGTCGCGCGTTTCTGTGTCTTCAAGAACCGTATACACTTCCCAGCGTCTGCCGTCAGGATCCGCCGCCCACACCTTTGTCTGCTTGGCATAGCAGCATGTCTCTTCGCACTCTACGTCAATCGCCAGACCGGCAGATCGCAGACGCGCGATCGCCGCGTCGACGGCCTCAGCCGAATCGACGACGATGCCGAAATGTTCTGCCCGGCAGGGGTCCGCCTTCGGCGCGCGATCGAGCGCAAGTTCCAGTCCCGGATCGTCGGCGATAAAGAGCGCGTAGTCATCAAACGATTTTGCCGGCTCCGCATCGAGCAGCGTACGGTAAAAGGCAACGCTCTTTGCGAGATCGCGAGTTCCGAGATTCAGATGCATCTTCATGCGGCCGCTACCTTCTGAGAGAAAAGCGTGTTGACAGCCCTACGCAATCTAGCGATGACGCCCGGAGCCAGGCGATAGTAGACCCACGTTCCGCGGCGTTGCGACCGGACGAGGCCGGCTTCGCGCAGCAAACGCAGATGGTGAGAAACCGTGGGCTGTTCAAGTGGAAGACCGGCCGTGAAATCACAGACGCAGACCTCATCTTGGGCGCGCGCCAGCGTGGCCAGGATCGCAAGGCGATGTGGATCGCCCAGGGCCTTGAAAAGCAGCGCAGCCTCATCGAAGTCGCCGTCGACGACTTTTGTCGACGGCGCGCAACGCTGTATTGACATTGTTCGATATTATCTCAATCCATCGACAAATGTCAATATAGGCGCTGCGATCGTACGTGGGTCCCGCGATCGTTTGCAACGGCGGCGGAGCGCCGTTGGCGTTCGCGGCATAGACTTTGATAGGAATCGGCGGCAAACATATTGTGCGTGGTGATGTTCGTCTGGACTGCCGCCAAGCGGTTGTCGGCTACCGCAAGAGAATGGAGCACCAGCTTAAGGGGCATGCCGCCGCACGCGATGGGCGATACCGAAGCGGCGATGACAATGACGAGGGCCTCTTTCACATCGGGCGCGCTCGCTTCGACGAATAGTTGTAAGTATAGCACCGGCGCCAGGCGTGCGGCCCAAGGCTTTCGAACCAACGAGCGCACGGGAGTCCGCCAGCGCGGACTGAGAGGGCGGTGCTGCCGCCGACCGTTTGAACCTGCTCTGGATAACGCCAGCGAAGGGATGCCCGCGATGAGCGCAACCATCGGAACTCCAATCAAACCGTCGAGCCACAAGGTCTACGAAGACGGACCTGAGGGTCTGCGCGTTCCCGCGCGCATGATCCATTTGAGCGACGGCACGTCTTTCAAAGTCTACGACACGAGCGGACCGCATTCGGACCCTGGTCTCGCCCACGACGTGCGCGAGGGTCTTGCACCGTTGCGCGATGCTTGGATCCGAGCCCGGGGTGACGTCGAAGCGCTTGACGGACCGACATCGGCATACCGGCGCGAGCGCGAGGCCGACGCATCGCTTGAGACGGTGCGCTTCAAGAGCAGGCGCGAACCACTGCGCGCTAAGCCAGCCCGCAACGTGACGCAGATGCACTATGCGCGCCGCGGCGAGATCACCCCGGAGATGCACTACGTGGCGATCCGTGAGGGCGTCGCGCCGGAGTTCGTGCGCGACGAGATCGCGCGCGGCCGCGCGATTCTGCCGGCCAACATCAACCATCCGGAGACCGAGCCGATGATCATCGGCCGCAACTTCTTGGTGAAGATCAACGCGAATATCGGCAACTCCGCGATCAGTTCGTCCATCGAAGAAGAAGTGGAGAAGATGACCTGGGCCACGCGCTGGGGCGCGGACACGGTCATGGACCTCTCCACCGGTAAGAATATCCACGAAACGCGCGAGTGGATCTTGCGCAATTCGCCGGTCCCGATCGGCACGGTGCCGATCTATCAGGCGGTCGAAAAAGTGGCCGGTAAGGTGGAGGAGCTGTCGTGGGAGATCTACCGCGACACGCTCGTCGAGCAAGCAGAACAAGGTGTCGACTATTTCACGATCCATGCCGGCGTGCTCATGCGTTACGTGCCGTTGACAGCTAAGCGCGTCACGGGGATCGTCTCGCGCGGCGGTTCGATCATGGCGCAGTGGTGCCTCACGCATGGCAAGGAGAACTTCCTCTACACCCATTTCGAAGAGATCTGCGAAATCATGAAGGCGTACGACGTCTCGTTCTCGCTCGGCGACGGGCTGCGTCCGGGCTGCACGGCCGATGCGAACGACGCAGCGCAGTTCGGCGAGCTGGAAGCGCTCGGCGAACTGACAGAGATCGCCTGGCGGCACGACGTCCAGACGATGATCGAGGGCCCCGGTCACGTACAGATGCATCTGATCAAGGAGAACATGGACCGGCAATTAGCGGTCTGCCGGGAGGCGCCGTTCTACACGCTTGGGCCGCTCGTCACCGATATCGCGCCGGGGTACGATCACATCACAAGCGCGATCGGCGCAGCGATGATCGGCTGGTACGGAACCGCGATGCTCTGCTACGTGACGCCGAAAGAGCATCTCGGTTTGCCGAACCGCAAAGACGTGAAAGACGGTGTGATCGCGTACAAGATCGCGGCGCACGCCGCCGACCTAGCCAAAGGACATCCCGGCGCGCGCGAACGCGACGACGTGCTGTCCAAAGCGCGCTTCGAATTTCGCTGGGAGGATCAGTTCGAGTTGTCGCTTGATCCCGTGACCGCGCGGCAATTCCACGATGAAACGCTTCCCGCACCAGGCGCAAAGGCGGCGCACTTCTGCTCGATGTGCGGTCCGCATTTCTGCTCGATGCGCATCACACAAGACGTTCGCGAGTACGCGGCCAAACTCGAAGCCGCCGCCGCCACCTAACGTGTAGGGCGCGCCTTCACGGCGCGCCGGCGGACCATAAAGGTCCGCCCTACATCCCCGCGTCGGCGGACCATGAAGGTCCGCCCTACATCCCCACGCCGGCGGACCATCAAGGTCCGCCCTACATCCTCGCCGTTATCCGGGCATCGTGCCGCCGCAATGCATCGGAACCTCCCACGGGGGCGACTCGCGGATCACGTTGTAGTCGAAGCAGTCCGAGTTCGTCGGATCTTGGTACGGCGCTATACCGGACATCAAACTCGGCGGGGGTTGCGGAGGCAGCGCGGTGTACGTCGCTAGCATCTTCTTGAACATCGTGGGCGTCACGCGGTAGCTCATGACAATCTGCTCGATGATCGGCCGTTCCTGCGCGGCGCGGCTGGACGGCACCTGCGCCATGAAGACGATATTCTTATAGAGCCCGAGCCAATCCGGTCTCAGAGAGCAGATCACGGCCTCGAACTTCGTCGAATCCGAGCCGGCTGTCCAGCCGCCCAGCAAACGCGCGCACATCGGAAGTTTCATCTGTGTCGCGCTGGCAATCGTCAACTGAGGTTGGGGCATCCCTGACTTAGCGGCACCCGCGTGAATAATCGCGGTGAATTTGTCTCTTAAGCTATCGCTATAGGGTAGAGCGAAGGCAACCTCGCCAAGGAGAGCGGAGCCTGGCGCCGCGTTTTTCCCGATCACAATCACGCCAAGGTTGATTTGTTCGCCGGGCGGACCGGTCAGGCCGATAAACCCATTCCCGCTCCTGGCAATTTTCCAGCCGGATGGGATACCCACCGAGGCGGTTTTGTCACCGGCTGAGACGGTGTTGAGCGTGACCGAAGCGGTGCTCATGAGCGACGCCGAGACTAGCGTGCCGACGATCGCCAACGCGGCGACCCCCAATACGCGAAGAGAGACATAATTGAAAAGTTTCACAGTAGATACTTCCTTCCAATGCGCGAGGTTGTGCGACGTTCGGAAAACAGTGCTCGGTATCCGCCTTTAGGTTCTCGTATGAATCAGATGCGAATCGTCAACGAACCACGGCTGAAGAGGAGGTGCAGTTCAAGCGGCGTGAGCAGGCGCTCCTTATCGCCGGGTAAGAGCACCCACATCGAGTCGACGCTCAAAGGCTGAATCCTCATCTCTGCGATTCCTTGAGGATCGGTTCTGCCTGCTCGGCCCGACCAGACTCCACACTGGTGCGTGCGAATCCGTTGTTCGATCCACTGGCCGGCAACAGTCTTACCGCTTACATCTTCGACTTTCAGCGAGACACGCTGAAACGGAAGGGTCCAGGTCCGGCGCACAACTATGTCGCGTTCGGAGCCGACGAGGAGCTCGACTTCGGCAAAATACTCACCGCGAATGTCCGAATAGTAGCGGACGCCCACCGTCAACGGCGCAGGCGGGGACTCGAATGAGACGACGCCCGAATCATCCGTTCGAAAATAACCGAGGTTCGGACCTTGCTCTACGGCGCAGTGATTGGCGTTGTTCAGATGAACGGCCAACCCGACGCGCATTCCCTTGGCCGGCGTTCCATCCTCATTCTCAAAGGTTAGCGTTCGAGTCGTGGACGGCGCCAGCCCGATTGCGCGCGGGGCGTCCCGACCGCCGTCGCTTGCCTTGCCGATCGTTTCGATTGCAGCCGGCACGTCCGAAAAGAAGTGCATCATATCGACGGGTCGCGAAAAGTACCATTGCGCACCTGAGAGTTCGAATGCCACCACAAAATGATAATCCCACCGCGGGTCTGGGTGGCGAAGCTGCGGCACGATATCGGCATTGAACTCGATGGACGCGGTGCCTTCGCGAATCGTACCGATCCGCTGAAGCGAGACGCCGTTGAGGCCGTAGCGTTGGAGCCAAATCAAGCCCCCGACCGCCGGATGCGTCGTGTCGCCTACATAGACGTCGTATTGGAGGCTGACGGATCGCGGAGCAGGGGTCGGGGCGGCCGTGGCCAGCACTGTCGTGATCGCCAGTGCCGCACCGAACACGACTATTCGCCGACTTCGCGATACGCGACGAGCGCCGGAAAGAGAGGAATGAGGTGTTTTTGCGCCCAGCCGAGATACTCGATGCCGCCGCCGCCCGTGCCGGCCGAAGGCTCCGGCTCACCGCGGCTCGCCGCGTATGCGTTGACTTGGCGCAATCGCTCGCGCGTCACGCGCAAGTGCACGGAGAGAAAACTATCGTGGGCCGGATCGTGCAGCGCTTCGTCGGCTCGCACGATGTGGCGGAGGATCGTCGCGAGGTGCGAACCGCGAGCTTTCTCGCGCAGTACGTGAGCCCCCGCGCGCGCCCGTCGCAAGTGTTCCCGCCGATCGTTCTCCGCAGAGACCGCCGAGCTCATATCTTCACGGAACCATTCGACGGCTGCTGCATGCCGCCGTTTGCGTTCTTCTAATGCTTCGCCTGACACATCTCGCCGTTTGCTCGCCAGAATCCGCTCGAGCGTCGCGATGGCGCGATCGACATCTGCGGCGACGATATGCTCCGGCGCGGCTGCTTTGCCGCGGCCAAGTTCGCCGATAGCATCGAGGACGCGATGGGCTGCATCATCGAGATGCGTCACGAGCGCGAGCGGCGAGGACGTCGTGGGCGTCGCCACTGCGGCGTCGTGGCGGAGGATGAGCGGATCGACGACCGTCGCGGTGGAGTCGTGCGTGTCGCCGTAACTCTCGCGGTATGTGTCCGATGGGAAAAGCCGGATCGACAGCAGGTTCGATTTGCCGAGCCCGCGCTGGATCAACCGGAACTGCGCCGATTGAAATCCGCTCGCGGGTTCGAGGTTCTTGCGAAAGCGGTAGAACTCGATGCTGCTGAACGTCTCGTCGGCATCTCTCGGGTCACCGAGATAGCGCATGATCGACGGCAGCAGTTCGCGACACGCGAAGCTCGCCCGCGCAGCCGC
This sequence comes from Candidatus Eremiobacteraceae bacterium, assembly GCA_035295225.1. Lineage (NCBI taxonomy): Bacteria > Bacillati > Vulcanimicrobiota > Vulcanimicrobiia > Candidatus Eremiobacterales > Candidatus Eremiobacteraceae > Candidatus Eremiobacteraceae bacterium. The sequence goes on from DATGJI010000007.1 coordinate 9,692, forward strand.
GGTAAGCGCGGGCCGCCAAAACGGCTCGTCCTCCGAACAACGCCGCACAATCGCCGCAGCACCGCCGACCGACATCAGCGATTCAAACGTGCGCGCGATGACCGCCAAATCGAACGCGACCATCTTGAACGTGATCTCGTGCAGCTGGTGCGTCGTGATGAAGACACGTTCGTCCGGGATCGACGAACTGGGGTGCTGGCTGACAAGCAGATGATCGAGTCCGATGTACTTGTGATAGTCGAGCATTCGCCGGCCACCGGGGCGTATCGGATTGACGTCCATCTCACCGGTGAAACGGCTCTGCTCCGGATCCGCGCGCACGGCTTCGTCTATGGAGAACGTCCACCAAGCGTTGTCGGCGGTTTCGTCGCTCATGATATCACGATTACTGACCGGCGACGATGCGACCTCTCGCTTCATATGGCATGGGTTACCGAGCGAGCGGAGAACGACAGACGGAATCATGAACTTAGAGACCGGAGACGCATGAAACCGATAACCGTTTTCTTCTTGGCGCTCATAGCCGCTGTCGCGACGACCTCGGCGGCACAGGCGAGCGAGTTCACAATTTCGGAATTGCCGACCCCGGCGGGGCTGCCAAGATGCAACGCATCGCGAATAAATGACGCCGGGCAAGTCGTCGGCGGTTGCTGGGGTCATAATCTTAGCGACGAAAGAGCGGTGCTATGGGAGAACGGAAAAGTAATCGTTCTGCCGGTGCTTCCGGGTTTCACTTCGAGCTGGGCAAGCTCCATTTCTTCGACTGGTCAAATCGTGGGATACGCCACTGGTAGCGCCGGGTTCCAAGCCATGTTATGGTCGAACGGCAGCGTCCAGAATCTCGGTCTCTTGCCGGGAACGTTCACGAGCTTTGCATCCGGCATCAACTCGTCTGGGGTCATAGTGGGCTTCTCCGACAGCCAAGCCGTGGAGTGGATCGGCGGCCAGATCCTCGATTTTGGCGGTTACAACGGAGACCGCCCCAGCGCCATCAGCGATAAGGGGGTCTTTGTCGGCTTCGGTGTCATCAATCAAGGCGATGTCGGCGGGGCAATAATAGATGTCGGCAGCCCGGGAGCGCCACTGCGATACCTCGCCCAAAGTCTATTTGGCTCGGCCGACGACATCAACAATTTCGACGAGGTTGCTGGATTTAATCGCGTCACATTCACCTCCCCAAACATCCCCTGGACGTGGCACTACGGAAGATTTACGTACCTTCCGTTCCTTGCCGGAAGCAACTCGTGCGAAGCAGTCGGGATCAACCGACTAGGGGACGTCGTTGGATTTTGCGAGCCCAACAGCGCCACCCTATGGCGGCGCGGCGTTGTCCAAAATCTAGGTTCGTTGATCCAGGCGAATTCACACTGGGAATTGCAAGCCGCGACGACGCTCAACTCATCGGACGAGATAGTCGGCGACGGCAAGTACAGGGACGTAGAAGAGGCCTTCATCATCCAGCCTACACACCGACTGCGTTGAAGGCAGATCGAGCGGAAACGAGACGAACGCAACTGGGCCGACATGAAGTCGGCCCCTTCAGACGCGTCGGGCGGAGCGACGGCGTCGAAGCTCGAATGTAGTTCATCCGCCGTTATGGAGAAAGAAATCCTCGACACCCGTTCTCGGCCGCTGCGCGACTTGCGCATCTCGGTCACGGATCGATGCAATTTTCGCTGCACGTATTGCATGCCCAAGTCCGTCTTCGGGCGCGACTTCGCATTTCTGCCGCATGACGCTCTGCTCACGTTCGAGGAGATCGCGCGCCTCGCGCGCGTGTTCGCCGGCCTTGGCGTCGAGAAGATCCGGCTGACCGGCGGCGAGCCGTTGCTCAGACGCGATCTCGAAAAACTCGTCGCGATGCTCGCCGCGATTCCCGGGATCAGCGATCTCAGCCTCACGACAAACGGCTCGTTCCTCGCGAACAAGGCGGCGAAGCTTCGCGACGCCGGATTGCACCGCATCACGGTCAGTCTCGACTCGCTCGATGACGCGACATTTCGCGCCATGAACGACGTCGAGTTTCCGGTTGCGCGAGTGCTGGAGGGCATTGAGGCGGCGCTTGCAGCCGGCTTCGGTCCGATCAAGATCAACATGGTGGTCAAACGCGGCGTCAACGAGCAGGATGTCGTGACCATGGCGCGCCGTTTCCGCGGCCCACACTATATCTTGCGCTTCATCGAATACATGGATGTGGGCAACACGAACGGCTGGCGGCTCGACGACGTCGTGCCGGCCGCGCGCATCGTCCAGGCGATCCACGCGCAGCTGCCGGTCACGCCTGCGGCGCCGAACTACCGCGGCGAGGTAGCCGGCCGCTATCGTTACCTGGACGGCGGCGGCGAGATCGGTGTCATCGCCTCCGTGACGCAGCCGTTCTGCCGCGACTGCGCTCGGGCGCGCTTGTCCTCCGAAGGTCTGCTGTACACGTGTCTGTTTGCGGCGCACGGCCATGACTTCCGCGAGCGGTTGCGCGGCGGCGCGACGGACCGGGACTTAGAAGCGTTCGCGGCGGCCATCTGGGCCGGTCGCGACGACCGCTACTCGGAGATTCGCGGTCTGGCCACCTCGGAAGAACCGAAAGTCGAGATGTCGCACATAGGAGGCTGATGGCAGAGAAACCCGATGCGGCTTCCGTGAAGGACTCCGTGCGCGAACAGTTCGGCGCCTCGGCACATGCATACGTGACGAGCGCATCGCACGCGAGCGGCGATGATTTGGCACGCTTGCTGGAACTCGCGGCCCCGAGCGGCTCTGAACGCGTGCTGGACGTCGCCACGGGCGGCGGACACACGGCCCTTGCATTCGCGCCGCACGTCGCGCGCGTCACCGCGATCGACCTCACGCCGGCGATGCTCGAGGAAGCCCGAGCGCACGCGGCGCGGCGCGCAGCGCCAAACGTGACCTTCGATCTCGCGGACGCTGAGGCGCTGCCTTACGAGGATGCGTCTTTTGACATCGTCGTCGCGCGCATCGCGCCGCACCATTTCGCAGATCCGCAGGCCTTCGTGCGCGAATCGGCGCGCGTGCTTTCAAAAGGCGGCCTTTTCTTGCTCGACGACAACATGGCGCCTGAGGACGACGAACTCGACGAATTCATGAACCGCTTTGAGAAATGGCGCGACCCGAGCCACGTTCGGGCGCATAAGCTATCGCAATGGCGTGCGTGGATGGTGGCGAACGGCCTGCGCATCGTCGGGGAAGATGCCCTGCAAAGCAAGCGCTATGCCTTCGACGAATGGACGGCGCGCATGCGCATGCCCGCCGACGACCGGCGCGCTCTCGAACGCTGGCTGCTGGCCGCGCCAAAGCGCTGCACGGAGTTCTTCGGCCTTGAGTTAAACGCAGGCCGCGTGACGAGCGTGTGCGGCACCTTCGCGATCATCGCGGCACGGAAACCATGAGCGGGCTGGCAGAACGCGACTGTGTGCCGTGCAAGGGGGGCGTGCCGCCCATGACGGCCGCTGAGATCACCCTGCTTCTGCCGCAGGTTCCAGGGTGGGAATCGGTCGCGAATCATCATTTGAAGAAGACATTCAAATTCAAGGATTTTGCCCAGGCACTCGCGTTCACCAACCGCGTCGGAGAGATGGCGGAACGGCAATGGCATCACCCCGATATCCATCTCGCGTGGGGGCTCGTCGCGATCGAGATCTGGACACACAAGATCGACGCCTTGACCGAGAGCGATTTCGTCTTCGCGGCGAAATGCGACGCGTTAGCCCCGGATTGACCTTGGGTACATGGGTCCCGCCGGGCGGATTTCATAAGACTCTCACCGCAAGCACGGAGTAATTTTCGCCCCAAGTTGCGTTATCGGTGCGGGATGACGGGGTAACCTAATATCACAACCCGCATCGAGCAATCGAACTGAGGAGTGACTATACTATGTTCAACGGGAGACTTATCGCTGGAGCGGCGGCGGTTGCCCTGTGCACCGTGTTCGCGCAGGCAATGCCGGCTTCGGCCGACTGGAGTGACGCTAACATGCGTTACGCCAGCAACTATATCGAGCGCGCCAACGACTACTTGGCCAACGATCAACACGATTACGGCGGACACCGCGTCGCCGCGATGACCGATATCAATCGGGCCCGCGCGGACATCGCGTCGGCGCTCGCCTACGACAACAGCCACCCGGGCGCACATCCGATGATCAACCAGGCCAGCCCAGTGGACGAAGCTGCATTCGTGCGCAGCCAGCAGGGCAGCAACAACAACTTGACCTACGTCCGCGCTTATCTCGAGCGTGCGATCGACATGATGCAGCGCGACAACACCGACTATGGCGGCTACCGCGTGAAGGCCATCGCAGACACGCAGGCCGCGCGGGATCAGATCGTCGCAGCGCTGAGCACCTACTCCCACGAGTCCGACCGCAGCGACGACAACATCCGTTTCGTGCGCGGCTACATCGCGCGCGGGGTCGCGATGCTCAACCGAGATCAACCCGACTACAACGGCCACCGCACGGCTGCGATCAACGACATGAACGCCGCTGACGCCGACCTCCTCGCCGCTATCCGCGCGGATCGCGCCGACGAGTCCGTGCCGGCAGTCGCCGATCTCGCTCGGCCGGCCATGATTGGCCAGAACGCAAGCGACAACAACATCCGTTACGTCCGCGCATACGTCGAAAAGGCGATCGACATGTTGAATCGCGATCAGCACGACTACAGCGGCTACCGCGTGAAGGCGATTGAGAACCTCCACGACGCCCGCCAGCAACTGCTCGCAGCCCTCGCATCTCGGTAAGAGACGGCAAGCAGTCCACGAACCCGAAAACCCCTGCGCGCGCGCAGGGGTTTTCGTTTGGACGAGGATGAACGGACGCGGCGCCGCGCCATTCGGATCGCGCGGTGTCTGAGGAGGAGAAGCGAATCATGAGCTCTCGATCCGTTTTTTGCGCTTTCGTCGCCGTCACGGCCCTGCTCGCACCGCTCAGCGCCGTCGCCGCAACTGTCTCGGTTCCGACCGGCACACAGATGCGCGCGACGATGAATGCGGAACTATCGTCGAAGTCGGCGCTCGTCGGTCAAGTCGTGAAGCTGCAACTCGTCGCGCCCTATCCCGAAAACGATTCGCGATTTGCGAACGCGACGCTCAGCGGCAAGGTCGTCAACGTCGTCAAAGCAGGCCAGGGGCGCAAAGCCCAGCTTGAATTTGCGATCGACAAGATCACGTTGGCCGGCGGCCAGGTCGGATGGTTCAGCGCGAAGATCGTCAGCGTGGAAAGCCGGACGAAGGACAGCACCGGCAAGATCGCGCTTGCCACGCTCGGCGGTATGGTAGTCGGAAACATCCTCGGCAAGTGGGCGGGCACGAATGCGGGCGGTGCGGTCGGGGCGATCGCGGGCGCGCTCTATTCCGCCAATTCAAAGGAAGACGTGACTATTCCGCAGGGTTCGGAGGCAATTCTGCAGCTGGCATCGCCGCTGAGCATCAGGTTCTAAGAAATGCAAGAGGCGCACCCGTCAGGATGCGCCTCTTGATCATCCAAGTCCGATCTTCGCTTGAGCGCTAGCCCGTTGCCGCGACTCGGACCGCTTCCCGCAGCTCGGCAAGGTGGTCTGCATAGCGCTTGTATACCATGCCTGCCACCGATCCCGCGACGACCATCGTGAACAGCATCAACGCCGGCCATCTCATTGCGGTCACCCTCCGTGGTGATGGATATCGGCACGTCGGTGCGCCGACACTGACTAGACCGTCAAAGTGCGGTTTTCGTTACAATGGAGAGACCGTTTTCTGAAGGGGCCGGACTTTCCGAAGGGGCCGACGCGAGTCGGCCCACGTTTTGACAGCCCGGGCCGACTCGCGTCGGCCCCTTCGGGAAACCGTTACGGTCCGATGTGGTCAATGCCGTCGAGGTATGGCCGCAGCGCATCCGGCACGACCACTGATCCATCCGCCTGCTGGTAGTTCTCCAAAATGGCGACGAGCGTGCGCCCTAGCGCGAGCCCGGAGCCGTTCAGCGTGTGAACGAATTCGGGCCGCGCTTTCGCTTGCGGACGGAAGCGGATCATGGCCCGGCGCGCCTGAAAGTCGCCGCAGTCGCTGCACGACGAGATCTCGCGATACGCGTCTTGCCCCGGAAGCCATACCTCAATATCGAACGTCTTGCGCGCAGCAAAACCCGTATCGCCTGCCGAGAGCACGACCATCCGGTACGGCAGACGAAGTTCTTCCAAGAGCGACCGCGCTTGACCGGCGATTTTCTCGTGCATCGCGGCCGTCTGGTCCGGCGTGCACAGAGAAACCATCTCTACCTTCTCGAATTGGTGCTGACGGATGAGCCCGCGCGTGTCCTTGCCGGCCGCGCCTGCCTCCTGGCGAAAGCATGACGTGAAGGCTGTGTAACAGATCGGCAATCCATCGGCCTCGAGAATCTCATCGCGATGAAGGTTGACGAGTTGTACTTCAGACGTCGGGGATAGGAACAGCTCGCCGCCATCGACCGAGAACATCGCGTCGCTGAATTTTGAGAGTTGGCCGGTAGCCCACAGCGATTCCCGATTCACGAGCACCGGCGGTGAGATCTCTGCAAAACCGGCCGCGCGATTTCTCTCAAGGAAAAAGGTCGCCAGCGCGCGATTGAGCCGCGCGCCCATCGCGGCAAGCACAGTAAAGCGACTGCGCGCCAACCGGACGCCTCGTTCGAAATCGAGGATTCCCAACCGTTCGCCGATCTCCCAGTGCGGTTTTGCCGCGAACGCAAATCGAGTGGGCTCGAGAAAGCGGCCGACCTCGACATTCGCGCTCTCGTCACGGCCGTCGGGGACGTCGTCTGCCAGCACGTTAGGAAGATTCGCAAGCAGTTCGGCGATGCGGGCTTCCGCCGTCTCTGCAGCGGCTTCTTGCGTCTTGATGCTCTCGCCGAGCTCCGACGAGCGTCTGCGTAGATCCGCTATGGCGTCTGCGCCGCCTGACTTCGCCTGAGCGAATTCTGCGGAAAGCCGGTTCCGTTCGGCCTTTGCGCCATCGAGCGCTGTGACGAGCGCACGATGCGCGCGGTCGAGTTCGAGGAACTCGTCGATCGCTTCCGGCGCGACGCCGCGCCGGCGCAACGAACGGCGAAATCGATCGGGATCTTCACGGATGGCGTGGCGATCGAGCATTCGCCACGGTTTATAGGGCGGCCGATGGCCGCCCTTCACCGCGTGCGTTTAGAAACCGGAGACGAAACGCGGCTTTGCTTCGGTCACGGAGCACATGCGCTGGAGCTCTTCGGGATGCGAGCTCTTCTCGAGCGCGTCGGACAACGTGATGAAGCCGTTGTTGACGAATTCAGCGAGGCATTTGTCCAGCGTCTGCATGCCCACGTTTTGACCCGTCTGGATCGCGTTGGTCATCTGCGCGGGTTTGTTCTCGCGTATCAGATTGCGCACCGCGTGCGTACCCAGCAAGATCTCCATCGCGCACACGCGCCCGGATCCGTCGGCCTTGGGAACGAGGGTCTGCGTGAACACCGCTTCGAGCACGCCGCAAAGCTGCAGCCGCACTTGTTCCTGCTGCTCGGGCGGAAAGACGTCGACCATGCGGTTGATGGATTCCGGCGCCGACTGCGTATGCAACGTGCCGAACACGAGGTGGCCGGTTTCGGCCGCGGTCAGCGCAAGCGCGATCGTCTCGAGGTCGCGCATCTCGCCGACAAGGATGACATCGGGATCCTGACGCAGCGCCGAGCGCAGCGCATTGTTGAAGGAGAGCGTGTCGCGCCCGACCTCCCGCTGACTGATCACCGACTTTTCGTTGGTGTGCAGGAACTCGATCGGGTCTTCAATCGTGACGATGCGCACCGCTTTGTTGCGATTGATGTAGTTGATCATCGCGGCGAGGGTCGTGGACTTGCCCGAACCCGTCGGGCCGGTCACGAGCACGAGTCCGCGGGGTTTGTGCGTCATCTGCTCGACGACTGCGGGCAGACCCATTTTCTCCAAACGCGGCGGGTTGCCGGGAATCGCCCGAAGGACGGCGCTCAACGAATCGCGCTGGAAGCAGGCGTTGACGCGAAACCGCGAGACGCCGGCGAGCGAATATGCGAAGTCCACCTCGCGGTGCTCTTCGAGCGTGACCTGATCGTTTTTCGTCATCAAGGCCGCGATCAGTTCCTGCGTTGCGGCCGGCGAAAGCTTTTCCTGAACGACTGGTGTGAGCACGCCATGCAGCCGGATGACCGGTGCGCTGCCGACGACGAGATGCAAGTCCGACGCGCCCTTCTCGACGGTCAGACGCAATAGATCATCTATCGTATGGGGAAACATGAACCCTCCGAAGAACGCGATGAAGCCAACCGCATATCAAGACTATCGGTCGGGGCCGGACGTGACGGAGGTGTGAGTGGCGACACAGGAACGAAGTGTGATGCGGCGCGTGAGCGTCCGCGACGCGCTAGCCGCAATGGCCGAATTCCCGTTGCGTACGGCTGCGCGCGAAAACATCGCCGTGGCGGCGGCCGACGGGCGCGTCCTCGCCGCAGCCGTGCACGCCGTCGAAAATGTTCCGCCGTTCACTCGATCGTGCGTCGACGGATTTGCCGTTATCGGCGCCGACGTCGCCCGAGCGAGCGAGACGACGCCCGTCATATTGCGCGTCGTAGGCGACGTCGCCATGGGCAAAGCCGCACCGGGCGGCCTTGTGCGCGGGTCGTGCATGCGGATTCCCACCGGCGGCGCATTACCCGCAAGCGCAGACGGCGTCGTCATGATGGAAGATGCCGAGGACGACGGCGATGTTGTAAAGATCCGCGATGGCACCGATCTCGAGGACCATGTCACGCGCGAGGGCGCAGACGTGCGGGCCGGCGATCTGCTCTGCGAAGCGGGCACGATCGTGAGCCCCGCGGCGATCGGCATGCTCGCGACGGCTGGAGTCGATCGAGTCGAGGTGTATCGCGCGCCGCGCGTGGGCGTGCTGATCACGGGAGACGAACTCGTGCCGTTGGGCGCCCCTCTTGCGCCCGGCCAAATCCACGATAGCAACCGCGCGGCGCTGTGCGCCGCAATAACTGCGCTCGGCTTTGAGCCGCAGCCGTATCCACGCGTCGCCGACGATCGGTCGGCGTTTGATGCGGCATTCGCCGTCGCGCTCGCCGAGAACGATGCCGTCGTGATCTCGGGCGGTTCGAGCGTCGGCGAACGCGACTATACACCGGCCGTGATTTCGGCCGCCGGTTCGCCCGGTGTCATCGTGCACGGGGTTCGCGCGAAACCGGGCAGGCCTGCCGTTCTCGCGGTCATCGGCGATAAACCGGTTATCGGACTGCCCGGCAATCCCGTTTCAGCGTTGGTCGTTTTCGAGACGCTCGCCCGGCCGACGCTCTTGCGCATGTTCGGAATCAGCGGCGAACCGCTGCCGTGGCGCGCGACGCTGCGCGCGGATATCGTCGTCTCGACCCACCTCGAACACCGCATCCCTGTGAAGTTGACGCGCGATGCCAACGGCCTCGTCGCGACGCCGCTCTTCGGTACATCGGCGCACATGCACATCCTCGGTCTCGCCGACGGGCTCGTGGTGATTCCGGAGGGAGTGGGCGCATTTGCCGCAGGTTCGGAGGTCGACGTCGTACCATACACTCGCCGCAATCGATAGATCGAAGGAGATACTCAAGATGTCCATCGCTCACGTGGCGTTCGCGATGTACCCGGTCACCGATATGAAACGCGCCGTCGCGTTCTACGGAGACGTACTCGGGTTGCAAAAATCCGGGCTTGACGGCGACCACTGGGTCGAGTTCGACGTCGCAGGCACGACGTTCGGCGTGGGCGATTTCGAACAGGTCGGAAAGGCAGGCACCGCGCAGTCGCTTGCGCTTGAAGTGAGAGATCTCGGTGCGTACCGGGCCGAGCTTGTCAAACGCGGCGTTGAAGTGACCGAGCCGCATGCCCTGGCCAATTGCACGATCGCGCTCGTGCGCGATCCTGACGGCAACCAGATCTGGCTCCACGAGCGCAAGAATTGATCATTCGTCGGCCAAAAAAAAGGGCGGACCGTTAAGGTCCGCCCCACATTTGTCGCTCCTAGTGAGACATCATCGAGTTTGACATCGCAGCGGCCGCGACTTTGGAGATCGCGATCGTCGATAGTCCGTGACCCGAATACACTGTTCCGGTCACGGTGACGTTCTTTTCTACGTACGGCAGAAGCAGTTTGTTGGGATCCGAGCCCGGCTTCGGTTCGACGGAGACGAGCACGTTGCCGTCGCTTGTCAGAATGCCCAACGCTCCGCCGGCCTTCGCGCATGCCATCGCGCACTTCGCATGGCTCATGCCGTGCGCGCCCGATGTCGTATAGCAAGCTAGATCAATCACCTGACCTGTGACGGTCTGCACTTTCCCCATGCTCGACATCGACGACATCGAACTGTCGGCGAGCACGGCAGACGCAAGCGACATCGCGCAAACGCCAGCCGCAGCGGCTGCAATAAAGCTCCTCATCAAAGTTTCCAGTCCTTTCAATCACCAAGTGCGATAAGCGCAAGCGACGCGAGCTCGCCTGTCGAAGCCATAGCGCCCTCCGCCCGCGTCGCGCCATTTCCCAATACGAGAGCGGAGGCCCCCTGGTTCAACGGCGAGAATATGCACGCTCCTCTCGGGACAGCAGGGACGCGGGCCGGATGCGATTTGGCATCATTTCAGATATCCACGGCAACCTCGAGGCCCTCGACGCAGTCCTCGGGGAGATTGACGCGGCCAAAATCGACAAGCTATTGTGCCTCGGTGACGTCGTCGGCTATGGCCCAAACCCGAACGAATGCTGCGCCCGTCTCCGCGATTGGAACTGTGTCACCATCGCCGGCAATCACGACGAAGCCGCGGTTTCCAACGCGGGTGCGGAATTTTTCAATCCGCTGGCGCGCGAAGCGCTGACCTGGACGCAGGAAGCGCTCACGCCGGAGAATCGCAGCTACCTCGAGAGCTTGCCGCGCGACAGGCATTTCGATGAGGCCGCCGCGGGCGGTCTGGCCGGCGGTTTCGCGCTGGTTCACGGCGCTCCGGTTTTCCATTTCGACTATATTTCCGACGTCGTGGATGCGCAGCGTGCGTTCGAGCGCGTCGAAGTCCCCGTGACGTTCATCGGGCATACGCACGTGGCCGAGGTCTACTATCAAGATCTGGAAGGGCGCGCGTTTCAGCAGAAACTGCTGCACGGAGGGCGCATCGAGCTCGCTCCAACCTTCCGTTACCTGATCAATCCGGGCAGCGTGGGTCAGCCGCGCGATCACAATCCGCAGGCCGCCTATGCTATTTTGGATACCGCCGATGCAATCGTGGAAGTCCGCCGCGTCGGCTACGATGTCGGCAGCGTGCGCGAACGGATGGAATCGCTCCGGCTGCCGGCGCAGCTCGGGGCGCGTCTCGCCATCGGCTACTGACGGATGACGACGGCGCCGCTCCAAGACGACCGAAAGTGTTTCGCATGCGGACCCGACAACGATCGAGGTCTTCGCATGCGCTTCGAATACGGCGAAGGAACCGCACGCAGCGAACTCATCACGGGGGACGCCTTCGCCGGATGGCGCGACATCATGCACGGCGGCGTCGTGGCCGTGCTATTAGATGAAGCGATGGCGCACGCCACCCTCTCGACAGGCGTCCGGTGTGTGACTGCGCGCCTCGAGATCCGCTTCCGCAAACCTGTGCCGACCGACAAGCCCCTGATCGTCGAGGGCGCCGTGACCTCGCGCCGAGGGCGCGTCTTGGAAGTTTCGGGGACGTTGAAAGGTAAGGACGGTACACTCTATGCCGAGGGACGTTCGCGTTTTGTGACGGATATCGGCGATGGCGGCTGAGACCGGCGGAGAGAAGCTGATCACGGCGAACCGGCGAGCGTTCCACGACTATCATATCCTCGATCGATTGGAAGCCGGCGTCGTTCTGACCGGCACGGAAGTGAAGAGCTTGCGCGTGAATGGATGCTCGCTCGTGGACGGCTACGCGACGGTCAAGAACGGCGAGATCTGGCTGATGAACGTGCACGTGCCCCCGTATCAACAGGGCACGTTCTTCTCGCAACACGAAGCGCGTCGCGACCGCAAGCTGTTGCTCCACGCGCGCGAGATCGCGCGCGTCGCGGCGGAGCTTCAGGAGAAAGGTCTGTCGCTCGTGCCCTTACGCGTCTATTTCAAGCGCGGGGTGGTGAAAGTCGAAGTCGGCATCGGCCGCGGCAAGAAGCAGTACGACAAGCGTGCGGCCATCAAGCAGCGCGAGGCGCGCCGGGAAGTCGAGCGCGTGGCGCGCCGCGTCTGATGCGTTCCCGTCGCACCGACGCGCCGTTGACTGGCCGGCAAGCGCCGCTTGGCCTACTGCAGGACGCTGACGTCATAGCGGTCGCCACGTCCGGCGGAAGCGACAGCGCCGCTGCCCTGCTTCACGCGCGCGAACTCGCTCCGCACGCAACGCTCCATGCGTGCTACGTCGATCACGGCGTACGGCCGCGAGACGCGATCGAACGCGATATCGCCGCTGTGTGCGCTCAAGCGCGCGTCGCATCCGCGCGCGTTCTTGTGGCGCGCTTACGCGGCGCGCGGACGGATGCGCCCAAGGATGAAGCGTTCTTGCGGCGCGCGCGCTACATCGCGTTGCGCGCGATGGCCCGCCGCACCGGTGCCCGCGTTGTGGTCACCGGCCATCACGCGGGAGACATCGCCGAATGGGTGTTGCTCGCGCTATTCCGCGGCTGCGGCCTTGACGGGCTTGGCGCAATGACGGCGATGAGGCCGCTATCCGACGGGATCGTTCTCGCGCGGCCGTTCCTTGGCCAGACGCGCGAACAGATGACGGCCGTCGTCGAGCGGTATGGCGTGCCGATCTCGACAGATGAGACGAATACCGACGTGCGCTACAGTCGAAACTTGGTGCGTGCGTTTCTAGCCCGTTGGTCGGCGCGATCGCAGGGCGCGGTGCGCGCGCTCGCCCGATCGGCCGCGCTTGCTTCCGAGGAGCGCGCAGTGCTCGACGCGGCCGCCGCGTCGGCCGCGAATAGCGCGAGAATCGCTATCGATACGCTGGACGCGCGCGCACTGCGAGATATTCCAACAGCACTGCTGCGGCGTATCATCAGGGCCGCGGTACGTTCGGCCGCAGGTACGATCAGAGATTTCACGCTCGCGCAATGCGAAGCCATTGCGCAAGCGATCCGGAATCGGCGTGGCGGAACGTTCAAAGCGGGGCGAGCGACGGTGTTGCTGTCGGCGGGAAAGCTGCGCGTCAAACCATTTGCGGCGGCGGGCCATAAAGGCCCGCCCAACATCGAGGCGGACCATAAACGTCCGCCCAACATCGCGGCGGACCATAAAGGTCCGCCCTACACGGTTACGTTGCGCGCTGCAGCAGTGCCGCGGACAGCGCGACTCAGCGTTCGCTTGCCTCAAAGCGGAGATACGTGCACGCCGTCGGGTCGCCGTCATGCGATTTCGCTTGCGCGCTTTCTCGCAAAGCAAGGCGTGCCGCGCGACCGGCGCACGGCCGTGCCGCTGCTCTGCGTGAACGGACAAATCGCGGCGGCGATCGGCGTCCGCGTCATGGAACCGTACGCAGTCCACGGTGCGGAGCCGGCCGTTCAGATCGCCTGGCGGCCCGCACGTGTACCGGGCCGGCCGTCGGCGACCGATAGCATCACTATGGAGCGGAGCGAGTAATGAAGGCTGCCGCGGACCTGGGGATGCTCGGCGATATCGTCTTTACCGCCGACGACATCGCCGCCGCGATTCGCCGATTGGCAGATGCGATTCGCCGGGACTATGCGGGCGAGCCGATAGTCTTGGTCGGCGTCCTGAAGGGCGCCATCCTCTTCGCATCTGATCTCATGCGTCAGCTCAGCGACTATCCGATCACGATCGACTTCATCGTGGTGAGTTCGTACGGCACCGGCCGACGCGGCGCAAAAGGCGACGTGCGCTTGCTGAAAGACCTCGACACCAATCCGGCCGGAAGAAACATCCTGCTGGTCGAGGACATCGTGGACGAAGGTCTCACCCTCGAATATCTTCTCAACAATCTACAGAGCCGGGAACCGCGAAGTTTGCGGGCCTGCGCGCTCATGGATAAGCCGTTCCATCGCATGGCGGACGTGCATGTGGACTACGTAGGGATGACGGCACCAGACGCATTTTTGGTAGGGTACGGATTGGACTACCAAGAAGCGTTCCGCAATCTTCCATACATCTGCAAGCTGTCATGTCCCCCCAATCAATGAAGAGTAGCGGCCGAGCTTGCTCGGCCGGTCAGGCAACTCTTGGCCCAGAGGTCCGGCGGCGTCCGGGAAAGCGGTAGGAGTAAGTCCCTTGGCTAGATACGGTCGCGCGATGCTCTGGTGGCTGGGCGTTGGCATTCTCATGGTGTTCGCGTTCACGTGGTACCAGCAGAGCGGCAAACAGCAGCCGGCGGCGCCTTCTTACAGCGCGTTCAAATCGCAGATCGAGGCCGATCCGACCAAGTTCAGCAAGGTCGTCATCGCTTCGGCCGACGGCCAAGCAACCGCCACGTTGACCGACAACACGATAGTTCACGTCAACATCCCGCCCGGAAACTCGGACGATCTGCAAAAGCTGCTCGATAAAGAGCATATCGCCTACAGTTTCGATCCCGGCTCGAGTTCATCCATTTTCAACTGGACGGTCATCGTCAGCGCGATCCCGTTCATCATCCTCATCGGCATCTTCTTATTCTTCATCCGCCAGGCGCAGTCGGGCGGCAGCCAAGCGCTCTCGTTTGGACGTAGCCGCGCGAAACTGCATTCGGAGAACCGCGCCAAGGTGACGTTCGCGGACGTCGCCGGCGTCGACGAGGCAAAGGAAGAGCTTGCTGAAGTCGTCGAGTTCCTGAAGTATCCGAAGAAATTCCAGTCGCTCGGTGCGCGCATCCCCAAAGGGCTGCTCTTGCTCGGGCCGCCGGGCAGCGGCAAGACGCTCCTGGCGCGCGCGATCGCAGGCGAGGCGGGCGTGCCGTTCTACAGCATCTCCGGTTCCGACTTCGTAGAGATGTTCGTGGGCGTCGGCGCGTCGCGCGTGCGCGATCTGTTCGAACAGGCGAAGAAGACCGCACCGTGCATCATCTTCATCGACGAGATCGATGCGGTAGGCCGTCAGCGCGGCGCCGGTCTGGGCGGCGGCCACGACGAACGCGAACAGACGCTCAACCAGCTATTGGTCGAGATGGACGGCTTC
>DATGJI010000008.1 GCA_035295225.1 Candidatus Eremiobacteraceae bacterium
CGGGCTCATTTGCGAGCGGTAGCGTATCGCATGCTCGGATTGCCAGCGACGCAGAGGATGCCGTGCAGGAAAGCTGGCTTCGGCTGGGCCGGTCCGACGTCAGCGGCGTCGAGAATTTGCGAGCGTGGTTGACGACCGTCGTGGCGCGCGTTTGCCTGGACATGCTGCGGGCCCGGACATCGCGCCGAGAAGACTCGCTGGACGTGCACGTTCCCGATCCAGTCGTGACTCGCGCCGACGCGGATCCGGAATCCGCCGCGATGCTCGCCGATTCCGTCGGGCTCGCGCTGCTCGTCGTGCTTGAGACCCTCGAACCGCCGGAGCGGCTCGCATTCGTGTTGCACGATGTGTTCGGCATGACGTTCGATGAGATCGGGCCGATCGTGGACCGCTCGCCCGTTGCGGCACGCCAGCTCGCGAGCCGCGCGCGACGTCGTGTTCAAAGCAAGGCGCCGAGCTCAGATCCGGACCTGCATGAGCAACGGCGTGTCGTCGATGCCTTCCTCGCTGCCGCCCGCGACGGCGACTTCGAGGGGCTGGTCGCCGTGCTCGATCCGGACATCGTGCTGCGCGCCGATGGCGGTGCGGTCGCGGCCGCATCCCGAATCGTGCGAGGCGCACAGGCGGTCGCCGCGCAGGCAGCTACGTTCTCGAGGCTGGGCCTGTCCAATCAGATCGTCCTCGTGAACGGCAATATCGGGATCCTGACACGCCGCGCGAACGGGCGGCCCTTTTCGGTACTCGGATTTACCATTGCCGGCGGCAAGATCGCGGAGATGGACATACTGGCCGATCCCGAGCGCCTCAGCCGACTCGATCTGCCGGCACTCGACACCTGACGGAGGTATGAGACAGTGAAGAAGACTGAGTCTGCGAAGACCATGTCCCCTTCCAAACTGATCGACGCAAGGATCAAAGAGCTACCCGACTGGCGGGGCGAGACGCTCGCCCGGATGCGACGCCTCATCAAGCAGGCTGACCCCGAAGTGGTCGAGGAGTGGAAGTGGAGAGGGGTCCCGGTGTGGTCGCACGATGGAATCATCTGTACCGGCGAGACCTATAAGAGCGTCGTGAAACTTACGTTCGCCAAGGGAGCGTTTCTCAAGGATCCGGCGCGCCTCTTCAACTCCAGTCTCGAAGGCAACGTGCGCCGCGCGATCGACATCCACGAAGGTGACAAGATCGACGAGACGTCCTTCAAAGCCATCGTCCGCGCGGCCAGCGCCCTAAACGCGTCCAAGCCAAGCCGGCGAAAAGCTTGAAGACTGCCAATATTTTGGCGGTCTTCAAGTGGCTTACAAAGAATCGCGCGACTTCGCCTGACTCCGCCTAGCGGCGCGCTTTGCGGCGCGTACCCTTCGCGGTTCTCGTCCTGCGAATGGCTTTGGCCTTTTTGGTCTTTGCAGTGCCGCGCTTGCCGTAGCGGCGCTTCCGAGTGGCAGCGGCGCGCTGAGACGCTGCCCGGTGTCCCCGCTGCGGGTGGACCCCCAAATCGTGCGATGAGGATTCGGACAGGTCCACTCCGTAGTGCTTGGCCGCCTTCTTGATGTTTGCGAAGGCTAGCGCCCGATCTGCTTCCGATACGTCGATGACCTGATCGAAGCGTGCGACCGCGTTGCGCACGTGTCGCGCGTCGGTAAGCGGTTCCTTGCGTTGTTTCGGGAAAGCATAGACGCTGTCGGGCAAATCGCCCTGTTGGGTAAGGCGTCCATGCTTTTCGTGCGGTTTCCATGTGCTTTTCATATAGGCGTTTTACCCCGCTGCAGCGGCGCCATAAACGCCCTGCGTCGACGCTAAGTGCCCCGAGGAATAGAACAGCAGCAGCTGCGATCGTATGCCATCGCGGAAGGGAGAGTCTGTATGCGATGCCATAATCATTACCTTTACTAACGTCGAGGCAAGCAGCCGCGGCGTGAACGAGGGCATGGTCGAGTGAGTGGACTTCCGGCAGCCAGCGCTGGCGCTGACCGCGTCTTTCCCGCGTTAACGTCCGAACAGATTGCTCGCATTGCTGCGCACGGCCGGAAGCGTGCCACACAAACAGGCGATGTGCTCTACGAGCCGGGGGACACGCCGGTCCCGTTCTTTGTCGTTACCTCCGGTGAGCTTCAGATCGTTCGCCTGTGGGCAGGTAGCGAAACCCTTGTCGCCACTCTCGGCCCGCAGCAGTTCACGGGCGAAGTCAACTCTCTGTCAGGTCGCCCCGCTATCTTGCGGTTGCGCGTCTCCCAGCCC
>DATGJI010000009.1 GCA_035295225.1 Candidatus Eremiobacteraceae bacterium
CGCAGAATCGCCGCCGCCGACGATCACCACTTCCTTGTCGCGGAACACGTCGAAACTGCGCGCGTAATAGTGCAGGCCCTTGTCTTCGAACTGCTCGGCACCCGCAGCCGGGAGCTTGCGCGGCTTGATCGCGCCGATGCCCGACGAGAGGATCACGGTCTTGCTGAAATGCTCTGCCCGGTCGGTCGTGAGCTTGATGACGTCATCGGGGAGACGCTCGATCTTGCTGACCCGTTCGCTCAGGCAGACCGTGTGCGGCCATTGCATCGCTTGCTCGACACAAGCATTGACCAGATCCTGAGCGATGATCGCGGGAAAGCCTGGCATGTCGTAGACATATTTTTCAGGATACAGGGCGTACAGCTGGCCGCCGAATTCTGGGAGCGCGTCGATGACCTTAGCACGCGCGCCGCGCATGCCGGCGTAAAACAGCGCGAACAGCCCCGTCGGACCGCCACCGATCACCGTGATGTCGAAAACGTCCACGTCGGCAACCGTTCGAAAGCCCGTTATCAGCGGCCTGCGCTCACCAGGGGCTGCAGCCGCGCGAACGCAACACTGCCCGACCGCGCGTCCACGAAAGGTTATGCAAGTGTTGCCACGAGCTCAAAGCTACGCGACCTGGTTAGGGATCGTCCGCATCTTCACCGGAATCATCTGGCTGTTGCACGGCGTGCCCAAATTGCTGAACCCGAATTTCGCCGGGCCCGATGGCATGGCGGGCATGGTGCAGGAAGCGGCGACGCACAACACCAGCGCGTACGGTGCGTTTCTCACTCACGTCGTGTTGCCGAACGCTGCGTTGTTCGCGCATCTGGTCGCCTGGGGTGAAACCTTGACCGGCGTGTCGCTGCTGCTCGGTCTGTTCACGCGCGTCGGCGGATTCTTCGGCGTGTTCTTACCGCTCAATTATTGGGCGATGAAGATGGGCTGGGCGACCACGGGCGGCTGGTCGGGTCTCGATATGACGACGCTCGCCCTGAGCTTCGTCAACCTCGTGCTGCCGACCGGCCTAGCGCTTGGGCTTGACGGCCTTATCGCAGCACGCCGCAGCGCACCGCGGGTAAACTCGGGCCCGGAGTCGTAGGTCTGCAAGAACCGACGCCACGAGATCTGTTGTGGAGGTTTTGGATATGTTGACGAAAGTGCCGCGGCCGACGCTCGACGATCTCGGCCTTTCCGCTGGCAAACGCGCGCGCTTGCATCGCTTGCTGTATGAGTACGGACCCGGCAATGGCACGTTGCTGCTCTTGCCGATCGACCAAGGTCTCGAACACGGGCCGGTCGACTTCTTCGACAACCCCGACAGCATGGATCCCGAGTACGAGTTCCGGCTCGCGCTCGAGGGCAATTACTCCGGCATCGCGTTGCACTACGGACTAGCGCACAAGTATTTCTACAAGTACGCGGGCAAAGTGCCGCTGGTCCTCAAGATCAACGGTAAGACGAACATCCCGAATGACGACGACGCGTTCTCTCCGATGACGTCGAGCGTCGAGGATGCCGTGCGCTTGGGCGCCGATGCGGTCGGCTACACGCTGTATGTCGGCAGCCCGGCACAAGGCACCGACATCGCGCAGCTCAACGACGTGCGCCGCGACTGCGATCGCTACGGCATGCCGCTGGTCGTGTGGGCCTACCCGCGCGGCAAAGCAGTCAAAGAAAAAGGCGGCCAAGATTCGCTCTACGCAGTCGACTATGCGGCCCGCGTCGCGTGCGAGATGGGTGCCGACGTCGTAAAGCTCAACGTGCCTAAAGTGACGGACAGTGACAAGCAGCCCAAGCCCTATCCGAGCGAAAAGCTCTCCGAAGAAGATGCGGTGCGCAAGGTCGTCAAATCGGCGGGCCGCACGCTCGTGCTCATCTCGGGCGGCAGCAAGGTCAGCGATGAGGATCTGCTGCACAAGGCTCGGCTCGCGATGGATGCGGGGGTCACCGGCTTGATCTTCGGCCGTAACCTCTGGCAGCGCCCGTTCGACGACGCCATGGCGATCACCGGACGCATCCACGAACTGCTCAAAGCCTACAGCGTGTAAGTCGCGCGACGCGCGCCGGCGAACCACTTGGATCATGCGCGGCCTTCAACGGCCGCGCAA
>DATGJI010000010.1 GCA_035295225.1 Candidatus Eremiobacteraceae bacterium
GATCGCAGAACAATCAGCCGTCGCCGTGCAGAACGCGAAACTGTACGAACAAGCCAAGCTGCTGGCCGATCACGATGCGCTGACCGGCCTACCGCACCAACGCTCGGTCCAGGAGCGCCTGCACTACGAGCTCAAGCGCGCGCGCCGTTCCAAGACGCCGCTCTCTTTGTTGATGATGGACATCGACAAGTTCAAGGCGTTCAACGACACGTACGGTCACCAGGTGGGCGATCGGGTGCTCAAAGACGTCGCGGAGATGCTGCGCCGGGTGGCACGCGCGACCGATGTGATCGGCCGCTACGGCGGCGACGAGTTCTGCGCGATCTTGCCGGATACGGACCGGGCCGCCGCCGACGTGTTCAAAGAGCGGCTCATGCAAGAGGTCGGGCGCGAACCCTTCCACATCGATGCCAAGCAAAGCGTCCCCATCCGGCTGTCGATTGGCGTGGCGGTGTATCCCGACGACTGCGAGCGGCACGAAGAACTGCTCGGCGTCGCAGACGCGGCGCTCTATGCGGCTAAGCGCGGCGGAACGCTGCAAAGCACGAGCACGGGCGAGCTCTTGAGTATGCTCGAAGGGGATTTCCGCAGGTTCAGCGGCTTCGTCGCGGTGCTGGCGAACGCCGGCGTCATCAAGCGCGAGCACCTCATCAAGATCAACCGGCTGGCCGCGCGCTACGCCGCTGCCGCGCATCTCGACGAACAGTCGAGACAAACCTTACTGGTCGCCGCGACGCTTTCCGATCTTGGCGAGCTCGCGGTGCCGGCGGTCATCTTGAGCAAACCGGGAAAGCTCGAAAAAGACGACCTCGAATTCATCAAACGCCATCCGCAGATCGGCCATGACATCATCGCGGTCATGCCCGGCTGCGAGGACATCGCGCAAACGATCTTGCGCCATCACGAGCGCTTTGACGGATCGGGCTATCCGGGCGGTTTGCACGGCGAGCAGATCCCGCCGCTGGCGCGCACGCTCGCGGTGCTCGAGGCCTATGCTGCGATGACGAGCGACCGACCCCATCGGCCGGCACTCAGCGATGCCGCCGCGCGACGCGAACTGCAGGCCAATGCGGGCACGCAGTTCGATCCCGCCATCGTGGCCCGCTTCCTCACGCTGCTCGACTAGCGGTTCGCGGTCGCTTTCTCCACGCGCTCGGCTGCGGCGCGCTCGTTGGGGCGTTGGTCGCCGTCGCGCTCGAGTTTGACGATCGCGAGTGCGAATTGCGTGCCGGTGCTCTTGCGGACGAGATAGCCGTCCGGGATCCGATCGAACACGACGAAGCCGGCGGAGAGCGCCTCCTCGAGCGATTTGAAAACGCGGATGCCCATGGCTAAGATGCCAGCGCGTTCGCGGGCGCAAGCCGGCGCGCTTGGGTCAAGCGCTCGACGATGCCGATCATGCGGCCGACGCCGGCGAAGTCGAACAGCCGCCGGACGGTGCGGTTCGGACAGACGACGACAGCCGCTGCGCCGACGTCCGCCAGTTTGCGGAAGCTGCTGATCAGCGCGCCGAAACCGGACGAGTCGACTGCTTTGGTGGCGCTGAGATCGATGATGACAAACGGCGTGCGGTGATCGGCCAGACGGCCCACTGCACGCGAGAATTGCTTAGCGCACGATGCGTCGAGACGGTCGCCTACCGTGATCGTGTCGCCTGCAGCGCTGACCGTTTGTCCGGGGCGCCGCAGAAAGGTTGTGTTCGATTTCATTGCATTCGCCGGTCACCGACCGGCCTTTCCCTACCCTAACGATGAACCGCACCTCTTGCGCTGTATACGCCGCGGGTTGCGCGACGGTTCGGTCCTGACCGTTCTCTCTTGGTTCTTACCACCGCAAGCTTAGAAGCGTTTCAGAGATTGCGACAATTAACGGATGCCGCGTGTGCGCAATGTCCTTAACGGATTGCGCCCACGAGCACGAGACGGGGCAACCGCAGTCGCCCAGCGCCTTCTCTTAGGAAACGAATCCTCGATGGCTATTGTTATGCAGCGACGTTAAAAGTCAGTGAATCTTGGCGAAGCTCTCCGCCGCGCTTGTCGGCGTGGTCGCCGCACGATAGTTCCCGATGGTGATCCGCAGCGCCTCAAGCACTCTCTCAGGATAGTCTTTCTTTCTCTCGGGATACCCGCCCAGGTAGGCCTCGACCTGATCGGTCGTGAGCTGCTCGGCTTCGGATACCGTCTTGCCCTTGACCAGCTCGGTGACGATGGCGCAGGTCGCGACGCCGAAGCCGCACCCGGTCGTGAAGTAGCTGATGTCTTCGATCTTCTCGCCGTCACCGACGCGCAGATAGAACGTGTACATGTCGCCGCACGAGTCGGAGAAATATTCGCCCGTCGCGGTCGGGTTTTCCATTTGCGCAAACCCCTGGCGCTTGGTCACGAGATCTTGGAATTTCGGGAAATCCATTTACACCTCTCCGGCTAGCACCGGCGTCTTTGCCGCGGACCGGTCCGCGGACAAGGGAAGGTCGAATTCGCAGCGGTCGTCGCCGCGCGCCAGCGAGCGCGTTTGGCGGGCGGGCTCGTGCAGGACCTCTTGCATCAAGCCGTGCACGACCGAACACACTTCCGGATGGGTCGCAACCGCGTCGCGAAACGGACAATTGTATTCGCGCAAGATGTACCCATCGGCGGTCTTGGCACCCTCTGCCATCACGCCCCGCTCGCGCAAGAACTCCACCAGCTCTGCCACTTGGGCGTCTCTATCTTTGCCGTCGAAGCGCTTGGCGTGGCGCTGAGCCGAACGCCGGCCGATGGCGCGGAAGAGATCGCGCAGCGCTTCGGGGCCGCTGTCGCGTTGCAGTTGGTCGAGCACCGCATTGAGCAGCAGCGGATAGCGTTGCGGGAAGAGCCGCTCTCCCTCGGCGGTCAGCGAATAGACGTATGTCGGCTTTGTCCGGCCCAGGCGCTCGCTGCGCCCGGAAACGAGACCGTCGCCCTCCAAATGCGCGAGGTGCTGGCGGATCGCGTTCGCACTCACCCCTTGCTCGCTTGCGAGCTGGGCCGCGGTGCGGGTCCGATAGCGTTTGAGCGACTGCACGATGCGGCCGCGGGTGGTTTGGAAAAAGCTCGCTTCTCTCATGTGCCGGTTCCGATGATTCCTGAAGCGTATTATAACGCAAAGTAGCATAGATTTTCAAGCATTATCTTGACTATCTCGGCACGGGCCGGGTACAATAAGGATAGCGCCGCCACGTCAGTCCGGCGGCTAACGCATCTCTTGGAAGGATCGAATGCCCGACAAAATCCTGGAAGTCCGTGACCTGCAT